>JBEBRS010000092.1:0-10943 GCA_040394705.1 Leadbetterella byssophila | reverse complement strand
TAAATTATGTGAAACATATTATGGATCTGCACCAGGGTTTAGTAACTTTAGAAAGTGGAAGCGAAGGCACCACGTTTACGCTTACTTTCAAAAGAAGATTATGAAACTCCTGTACGTAGAAGACGAGATATTTTTAGGGAAGATTGTGAAGGAAACCCTGGAGAGCCGGGGTTTCCAGATCAGTATGCTAACCGACGGCGAGCAGGCGGTGGAGGAATTTAAATCGTATAAGCCGGAGGTTTGTGTGCTGGATGTGATGCTGCCCAACAAAAGCGGGTTTGAGATAGCACGGGAAATCCGGGAAACCGACCCGGCCGTACCTATCCTTTTTCTCACGGCCAAAAGCCAGGTAGAAGATGTGCTGAAGGGCTTTGATTCGGGGGGGAATGATTACCTGAAAAAGCCTTTTAGCATGGAAGAACTGATTGCCAGGATCCATAACCTGAAAAATATGGCCGGCAAGAAGAAAGAGAACCCGGAGGTCATAAGCCTCGGGAGGCTGACTTTCTTTCCGGCAAAACAAGAGCTGGCCCTGCCCGACAAAGAAATCATTAAGTTGTCTTTCCGGGAAGCAGAACTGCTGAAAGTACTGACCGAAAACCTGAATCAGAAAGTGCTGCGCAAAGATATCCTGATGCGGGTCTGGAACGACGACTCGTATTTTAACTCCCGCAACCTGGATGTATATATCACCCGTCTGCGCGACTATTTCAAGGCCGATCCCGGGGTAGAACTGATTACCCTGAAAGGGGTAGGCTACCTGTTTAAGACGGGGTCCTGATCATTGCCTTACCGAAATGGCCAGATGGACGCCCGGCATGCTGGGCCGGAAAGTGGCCTGGGTGTTCTTTTCTAAGCCGGAAGTCAGAAAATGCTGGTACGTGCCTCCCAGTTGAATGTCTAGCACGGACGTGATGGGATAGCTCAGCCGTACACCGCCTACACCTGCGATATTAATGGCCCGGAAATTGGAATTTCCTGCATTAAAATGCTGCTCATTCTGTTTGGGATTCACTACGGTTCCGGAGATCAGGAACTCATTGCTCAGCCCTGCCACGGCATTGAGCTGGAGTTTTCCCAGGTTCAGCACCTGGTAGTTCAGGAGAAGAGGAACCGACAGGAAATGGTAAGAATACCGGGAGGTGCCGCTCACGGAAATAAGTACATCCGACATTTTTTCGTCAGATTGCACGTAGTTGGCATGAGAGAAGCTCTCAGTCTGGCCGGTGCTTTGGTTTACGGCGTAGACGTTGGAAGTGTAAGAAGCCGTGGCCCGGGTAAATTTTAGGCCGCTTTCCAAAGATAACCTTTTCTTTAACTTACGGGCCAGGGTAATTCCGAAGCCCATGGATTGCCCCGGTTCAAAAGAACTTTGGGCATCGGTACGGCTGGAGTTTGTATAGAAAGAGTTTCCGTTCAATCCGGCATTGCCCTTGTCAAACGAAAGCAGTACATCGGAGTTCTGTGCGGCACTCAAGGCCTGCTGCTGAAATCCGGGAGCAGAAAAGTTAGGATGGAAAGGCGCGTTGGCCGCCAGGAAGCCTATCCTTATCTTTTTTTCACGGTCAGCCTTCCGCGGGGTAACTATAGGAGCTTCCGGAGCCTGAATCCGGGGGAGAGAGGCCGACACCTGCATGTAGGCGTACGCCGGGGAAGGGAGAAACTTAGGGTCAAAATCTCTAGCCCGTTCGGCCTTATTTTCTGTACTTAATATCGCTTGTACCTCATGCTGCCCGGTTTTCGTTACAGAAACTAAAACCGGTTCCTGCCGGCTCACGAAACCGGAGAAAGGCTCACTTGCAGGGCGTTGTTCGTGAGCAGGAGGAGCAGATTGCTCTTCCGGGGTGTTTGCTGCCTCTTTTGAAAAATCCGTGGTCTCTCTTGCAGGCAGGTCTTGCCGTGTCACCTGTTTTTCGGGCAGATTGACCAGAAACCAGGTGCTGCCCAATACCAGCGCTAACGCGGCAGCGGCCCCTGTAAATACTATCTTTTTTCTCGCGGACGGGTTTATCCAGAATATAAACCTGCGCTTCTTTTGGTTTAGTTCGGCCTCCACCCGGTCCCATATTTCAGGCGGGGGAGTTTGGGAAGCATCGCCCAGGGCCTCTTTCCATTGATCCTCAAACGACTTGTTCATCTATCTTCCAGTTTACTGTTCTCCATCTCAATCTCCTTTATCAAAATACTCCGCGCACGGGCGAACTGGGACTTGGAAGTCCCCTCGGAAATGCCCAGCATAAGGGCTATTTCCTGGTGCTTATACCCTTCTATTGCAAAAAGGTTAAATATGGTCTTACAGCCTTCCGGCAAGTTGCCGATCATCTGCAGGAGCGCTCCGTATTCCAGAGATCCCAGACCGAGGTTCTCGTCTGCGCCTAAAAATTCATAGTCTTCAAGGTTGTAGCTGATTTTTCGTCGCCCTAAAGCGGTCAGGGCGGTATTGATCACGATGCGCCTTACCCAGAGCTCAAGAGCGCAATCGTACCGGAAAGTGTCGAGTCTATCGAAAATCTTAATGAAAGCGTCCTGCAAAACATCGGCGGCCTCGTCCTGCGACTTCATGTACCGCAGGGAGATGGCATACAGCTTACCTGCGAACTTTTCGTAAAGTCGCTTCTGGGCTGAGCGTTCGCCTCTTATACAGGCCTGTATCAGTTCCTTTTCATTATGCATAGACAGGGCACAAACCCTGGGGCAGGGTATAGTATAGACCAGATTTCCGTTTAAAAGGTTGGAATGTTCCTGTAAAAAAATATCTGGTCGTTAAGAATACGAATATTTTTCTCCAAAAGTATGCCGGAAGGTAGGGCAGGTGCAGGAATTCCCTCGTGTATTTCCCCTGTGCTTTTAATCACTCTGATTTCGTCAAACAGGCCTTCCTTTATAAAAGATTCGTGGATTTTAAGGCCGCCTTCTACCAATACGCTGTGGATACCTTTTTCTTTAAGGGAACGAAGGGTAGCTGTCAGGTCTGAGGCGGGAACATATTCGGTTTGGTGCTCCGTTCGGGCAATTTCCCGGTTGTAAATCAGGGTTTTCTGGGAATTGTCGAAAATGTGCAGGCCAGGATCGGCTTCCAGATCAGACGCCAGTATTACCCGTACGGGCTGTTTAAGGTCAGTCCAGTGGCGTACGTTCAGCCGGGGGTTGTCTGTTAGTACGGTGTTTTTCCCTACCAGGATGGCGTCTTCTTCGGCACGCCAGCGGTGTACGGTGAGGTCGGTGACCGTATTGGATATTTTCACCGGGGTTCCGCCCGCGCCGGCAATGAAGCCGTCGGCCGTTTCCGCCCATTTGAGGATCACGTAGGGAAGTCCGGTGCGCTGGGCCTTGAAGAAACGCCGGTTAAGTGCTTCCCCTTCCCTGGCCAGCAGTCCGGTCTCCGTGGTGATTCCCGCGGCTTTGAGCAGGGAAATTCCTCTTCCCGAAACCTCGGGGAAAGGATCTTCATTGCAGATGACTACTCTTTTTACCCGGTGGCGGATCAGCAGTTCTGCGCAGGGGGGTGTTTTGCCGTAATGGGTGCAGGGTTCCAGGGTAACGTATACCGTAGCTTCGGGCAAAAGCGCCTTGTCGGCCACGTTCTCTATGGCGTTAACCTCGGCGTGGGCCTGACCGTATTTCCGGTGGAAGCCCTCGCCGATAATTTTATCATCATGTACAATGACACAGCCTACCATCGGATTCGGGCTTACCCACTCGCGGCCCAGGGCCGCCAGCTCAAGCGCTCTTTCCATGCAGGTGATGTCATTCATAGGCTTAATGCAGGAAGTGCCTTACGCCGGTCATGACCATGGCCAGGCCGTGTTCATTGCAATAATCGATAGAAAGCTGGTCTTTGATGGAGCCTCCGGGCTGTACCACCGCTTTAATACCGGCTTTTCCGGCAATTTCCACGCAGTCCGGGAAGGGGAAAAAGGCTTCCGAAGCCATGACGGCGCCGTTCAGGTCGAAACCGAATTCAGCGGCTTTGTCGATGGCCTGTTTCAGGGCATCCACCCGGGAGGTTTGTCCAACCCCCGAGGCCAGGAACTGACCGTCTTTCGCCAGTACCACGTTATTGGATTTCAGATGCTTGCAGATTTTCAGGGCAAACTCCATGGCCTTGTTCTGTTCATCGGTAGGCGCTTTGTCTGTCACCACTCTGAAATCGGCCACCTCCTCGGTAGAAAGGTCTTTGTCTTGTTCCAAAACACCGTTAAGCAGTGACCGGAATTGAGAGCGTGAGGTGGGTACGTCTTTTCTCAGCAGCAGTCTACGGTCTTTTTTCTTCTTCAGGATTTCCAGGGCTTCTTCTTCAAACTCCGGTGCCATCAGGATTTCAAAGAACAGTTCATGAAGTTCTTCGGCAGTGGCTTTATCTACCTTGCCGTTGGTGATGATCACGCCGCCGAAGGCCGAAACAGGGTCACAGGCCAGGGCATTCAGGTATGCTTTTACGGGCGTGGAGGCCGAAGCTACCCCGCAGGCATTGTTATGTTTGACAATCACATAGGTGAGGTCGTCGAACTCATCAATCAGGCGAACACAGGAGTCCATGTCCATCAGGTTGTTATATGACAACTCTTTTCCGTGGAGCTGGGTAAACATTTTATCCAGGTCGCCGTAGAAACGGGCAGACTGGTGGGGGTTCTCTCCGTACCGCAAAGGAGTTACTTTTTCCGAACGGAAAGAATCGGCGTTATAGGAATCGGCAAACCAGGCATGAATAGCCGTATCATAGTGAGAACTGGTGGCAAATGCCAGCTTGGCGAAATGTTTCCTGTCGGGGAGATCGGTAGAGCAATCTTTTTCAGCCAGGATTTCGTAAACCTCTTCGTATTGGCTGCGGGAGGACACGATCAGCACATCTTCAAAGTTTTTGGCGGCAGCCCGGATCAGGGAAATACCGCCGATATCGATTTTTTCGATAATGTCTTCGTCGGAAGCGCCTGAGGCGAGGGTTTCCTCGAAGGGATAGAGATCTACAATGACCAGGTCAATCGGGGGGATAGCAAACCGTGCTGCCGTTTCCACGTCGTCTTCCAGGCCTCGTCTGTGAAGTATGCCGCCGAATATTTTGGGGTGAAGGGTCTTGACTCTCCCTCCAAAAATCGATGGGTATGCCGTAAGGTCTTCTACCGCGGTCACGGGGATTCCCAGGTTTTCTATAAAGGTCTGTGTGCCACCGGTAGAATAGAGCGTTACGCCGTTTTGATGCAGTAATTGCACTATTTTATCCAGGCCGTCTTTATAAAAAACGGAAATAAGCGCAGACGAGATTTTCTTTGACATGTATCAGAATTTGAAATTTCCGCAAAAGTACGGAATAATTCAGGGAAGAGCAGGGTTAAGGAGCTGTTTTTTACGGTATAAAATTCAAAACGACCGGTAGGGGTGAGGGGGCACGTCCAAATGAAAATTGGTCTTTGTGAAGACAAACATAATTTCATTTTGCAGGAAGTCAGATTCTTACTTACTTTTACAGGATATTACCATTACATCGCATTTGAATTTTCTTATTTCGGTTACGGAAGCGTTTGCCGGGTACGGGAGGGGAGAATGTGTGAAACCCAGGAATTGCGTATGGCAAACGGTTTATTTCAAAGAAAAAATATTGATCAGGCAGTAAAAGACGCCTCGGATGAAGGGCATGGCCCTCGCTTGGAACGCGTGCTTTCCGTGAAAGACCTGACCTTTTTTGGTTTGGCGGCCATAGTGGGTGCCGGGATTTTCAGTACCATAGGAAAGGCGACTTTCGCGGGTGGGCCGGCCGTTTCCCTGCTTTTCATTTTTGTAGCAATTGCCTGTGTATTTACGGCTTTAAGCTACGCCCAGTTTGCTTCCACCGTGCCGGTGAGCGGTAGCGCATATACCTACGCCTATGTGGCGTTCGGGGAGCTGTTTGCCTGGATTATCGGCTGGGCCCTGGTGCTGGAATACGCCGTTTCCAATATCGTGGTGGCTATTTCCTGGTCGGAGTATTTTGTGACCATGCTGGAAAATGTTTTCCGGATCCATTGGCCGAGGTGGCTGGCCATTGATTCCTTTACGGCTTCAAAGGCGTATAACGAGGTGATGCAGGCCACGGCGGCGGGAACTTTGTCGGAGTTGCCCAGCCATTCGCTGCAACTGGCAAAAGTATACGAGAGTGCTCCCATGCTGGGAAATTTCAAGGTGCTGATGAACCTGCCTGCAGCCATCATCACGGTGCTGATTACCTGGTTGATCTATATCGGTATCCGGGAGTCAAGAAATGTGGGGAATCTGCTGGTATACATCAAAATAGGTATTGTGCTGATGGTGATTATAGGCGGAGTTTTCTATGTGGATACGGCGAACTGGTCGCCTTTCGCGCCTAACGGAGCCAAAGGGGTGATGTTGAGTGTGGCAGCAGTATTCTTTTCGTTTATCGGGTTTGACGCCATTTCTACTACGGCAGAAGAAACCCGGAATCCCCAGCGCGACCTGCCCCGGGCCATGATTTACGCCTTGATTGTGACCACGGTATTGTATGTGCTGATTACCCTGGTCTTGACCGGGATGGTGAACTATAAAGAGCTGGGAGTGAATGACCCCCTGGCTTTTGTTTTTGAGAAAATAGGAGTGAAATGGATGGCCGGCGTAGTCTCCGTAAGCGCGGTGATTGCCATTAGCAGTGCCTTGCTGGCTTTCCAGGTGGCCCAGCCCCGGATCTGGATGGTGATGAGCCGCGACGGCCTTCTGCCTAAGGTATTTGGAGAGATTCATGAAAAATACAAGACGCCCTGGTTCTCTACCCTGGTAACGGGGGTGCTGGTGGCCGTACCCGCCCTGTTTTTAAATATGGAATTTGTGATTGACCTGACCGCGGTGGGTACCTTGTTTGCATTTATCCTGGTTTGCGGTGGGATTCTGTACATGGACCACACCGGCCTCAGCGAACGGGCGAAGTTCCGGGTGCCGTATATCAATGGAAAATACCTGATTATTCCTTTGCTCGCGGTGGCGGTTTGGGTGGTGAGTACCCGGTTCGGAACCGAATACCTGAATTTTATGGAACACCCGCTCTACGGCATTTTCTGGCTTACCTGGGCGGTGCTTGGGGTACTGGCCTTCCGGTATAATTTCTCTTTGCTTCCGGTGATCGGCATCCTGGTGAATCTTTACCTGATGGCCGAGCTGGGTGCCAGTAACTGGACCATGTTCCTGATCTGGCTGGTGATTGGCATGGTAATCTATTTTACCTACGGCTTTAAGCACAGTAAGTTGCGGAAGAAATAAAGGGGGTGTAATACTTCAATAAGTATGGCAGGGCACATGCCCCTGAGCTTAGAGGGTACGTTTGGGTGGGGCTTCGACAGGCTCAGCCAGACAGCGATTTACATCGCCCTGAGCCGTGTTCTGTCATTCTGAGGCTTGTCGAAGGATCCCCAATTTATATCATCGCCCGAAGTCGTCCTGCACCCGCACGATATCCTCTTCGTCGGAAGGGTTGTCTTTGTCGGTGTGCTGCCAGATCTCCGCTACAATGCCCCACCCGTTGGTGCCGAGTAACCGATGTCTCTCTCCGCATTTGAGGTTGATAACCTGGCCTACACTCAGGGGAATGGCCGGGGTCTCCTGGTCGGTGGAAGAGATGACTACACCGGCTACCCCGTGAATCAGTTTCCAGATTTCCGCCCTGCGGTGGTGGTATTGCCAGGAGAGCCTCTTGTCGGGCGCTACAATCAGGATCTTGGGGCTGAGTTTTTCAAAACCCGCGAAATCGTCCATGGTCAGGTGGGCAAAGAATTTCCCGACAAATTCCGGTGCCTGGGTTTCGTCCAGTACAAAAAAACCGCCCCAGGGGCGAGACATGTCCTGGTTTACAATACGCAACTGTTCTTTCGCCAGGAATGCTTCCACTTCAGCGAAAACGTCTTCTTTGGTACTTCCTAAAAGAATATTCATAAGTATTAGTTCTGGTTAGCGGTTGGTTTGATGCTTCGGTCAGTAGCCAAAACCCTGTAGCTTGGCCTTTTTCTGGCGCCAGTCGGGTTCTACTTTGATATACTGTTCCAGGAAAACCTTTTTCCCGAAAAACTTTTCCATCTCTTCCCGGGCTTCTGTCCCTACTTTTTTGATACGTTCTCCCTTGTGGCCCAGCAATATGGCCCTTTGGGTAGGTCTTTCCACGTAGATTTCGCTGGAGACCCGGATCAGCTCCTCCGATTCCTTAAAGGCCGTAATCACGACTTCGCAGCTGTAAGGTACTTCTTTTTTATAATTGAGGAATATTTTTTCACGAACAATTTCAGCGGCGAAAAAGCGCTCTGGCTTGTCGGTAAGCTCGTCTTTCGGGAAATAGGGCGGATGTACGGGCAGATACGTGAGTATACGGTCCATCAGTTCACTGACACCGGTTCCGTTCAGGGCAGAGAGCGTGAGGATTTCCGTGGGTTGGAAAACGCTTTTCCAATGCGTTACTTTCTCTTCAATGTCTTCTGCCGTAGCCAGGTCGGTCTTGTTGATAATGAGCAAAATGGGACTTTCCGCTTTCTTGAGGCGTTCTATCACATCTTCCTCGTCGTATTTTTCGTAGATGTCGGTTACAAACAGGATCACGTCTCCATCTTCAATGGAGCCGTGTACAAACTCCATCATGGATTTATGCAGCTCATAGACCGGTTTGATAATGCCCGGGGTGTCGCTGTAAACCAGTTGAAAATCAAAGTCGGAAGTTTCGCCATTGACGATGCCCATGATCCGGTGGCGGGTGGTTTGGGCTTTCGAGGTAATGATGGAAAGCTTTTCGCCCACCAGTTGATTCATTAGCGTAGATTTACCCACATTGGGTTTTCCTACGATACTAATAAAACCGGCTTTGTGTTGTTTCATATTCAGAGAGTAATGAGTAGTGAGTATCGAGTAGTGAGTATCGAGGCCTCCACTAATTGTCAACTGTCAATTCCTTTCACCGTAAACCGGTCGTCGATCATCCGGTTCTGAAACTGCTGAATATAGGCTTTGAAATTCTTCTCCAGCACTTCGGCGGTTTCAGGATCTGTATCCAGCAGATTTTTTTCCAGAATCTTGTCGGTTTTGTAACGATAAAGGGCCACTCCTTTATTGTCCGCGTTCATTTTAAGTAAAAAATCGCCGTAAATGTACTGATAGTTTTCGTATTTATTGACGGCGAAGTCTTTGGTTTTTGCGGAAAGGAGGTTTTTACCGAAAGAGACAAAGGGCTGATCATAGTGCATGATCTGGAGTACGGTAGGCATAATATCGGTTTGCTGGAACACCCTTTCCGATTTTCCTGCGAAATCCATTCCGGGGATATAGAAGAATACCGGGATCCGGAAAACGCCCAAGCTGGACCTGAATTCGGGGAGATCGCATTTCGGAGAAGTGTGGTCGGCCGTGATCACAAAAAGCGTGTTGGAAAACCAGGGTTCGTTTTTAATGCTTTCAAAAAACTTCCTGACGCCGTCGTCTGTATAAGAAAACGCTTTGAAAATGGGATGGGGGCCAGCCGGATATTGGTCTTCGGCTTCTTTAGGTACTTTGAAGGGGTCATGTGAACTGACGGTGAAAACTGTGCTGAAGAAGGGCTGAGGAAAGGTCTTCAGCATTTGGCTGTAGTAGGCCAGGAAGGGTTGATCCCAAATGCCCCAAATGCCGTCAAACTGGGAGTTGTCCCCAAATTCGTCTTTACCGTAGTAATGGTCGATGCCCATGAGGTGGGCAAAAGACTGGAAGCCCATGGAGCCGTTTGGGGCGCCGTGAAAGAATGAGGTATGGTAGCCCTTTTCTTTCAGGATGTGGGGCAATCCGTAGATTTTATTCGAAGAATATTTCGACAATACGTAAGGTTGGGTATAACTGGGTATACTTCCCCAGATGGCAGGCAGGGCTTCAATGGATTTCTTGCCGTTGGCGAAGCTATATTCCGTATAAAAGGATTTTCTCCGGAGCGAATCCACAAAGGGCATAAAGCGGTTGGTGGAAGTGTCGCGGTTGGAAATGGAGGAGGCTTCTTCGCTGAAGCTTTCAAGTACGAGGATAACCACATTCATTTCCTGGAATTCTCCTTCACCTTCGGTTTGCTGTACGGGATTGAAATATTCCTCCAGCTCCTTTTCTTCGGAAAAGTAGGTGTATTTATGCAGTTTGGTTTCGGCAATGGTTCTGAAAATGCTGAACGGGGTACTGAATATCAGGGCCACATTTTGTGGAGAACGCACATACTTGCCGGCGTCATTGAGGCCCAGAGGGCGGGTGGAGTAGCGGAGGTTGCCGCGAAACCCAAACATGAGCAGGATAAACGTAAGCAGGAAGACGTCTACATAGGTATGCGTATTGTACTTTTTCATGGAAGAGCGGACGTTCCGGGCTATGCCGACCAGGGCCAGGATAAACAGGATCCAGAGCGCCCATACGTACCAGTACCGTACCAGGAAGCTGGAGAGAAGCTCGGTGGCGTTGTTAAAGCCTTGCAGCTCCCCGAGAGAGGTCCAGGTGATCCTTTTAAGATTAAAGGCATAGTAGGCCGAGTCGATGCAATTCAGCAAAAGCCCGGCGGCATTACTGGCCACAAAGAGGATGTCAAACGCCCGCGTCGCGGCCATATTCCGCCCCGTAGGCAGAAGAGTAAACAAGATGTACAGGAGGTTAATGTACAATACCGCTACCACATCGAAGCGTAGCCCTCCCGCAAGTATCCAGAACCATTCCGTGGTATCCAGCACTCCGAAGATTTCCCGGTTAAGCAGGTAGAAAATGACGCGGGAAATTGAAAATAAGAGAAGCACCAGGGAGATCCTCAGGATCACCGTGAGCCAGGGAGAATACCGGTAGGGATTATGGAATGTCACCGTGCAAAAGTTTTTGAGCCCAGGACGAAATTAAAAAACCCAAAGATCAGAATTGATTTTTGGGTTTTAATGGTGGGAGCAAAGGGATTCGAACCCCTGACCCTCTGCTTGTAAGGCAGATGCTCT
>JBEBRS010000091.1:0-11074 GCA_040394705.1 Leadbetterella byssophila | reverse complement strand
GACGACGACGATTTCGGTACGATACAGTCGACGGTGGATTACACCACGCCGGAGACCATTTTTGCCAACGATTCCCTGAACAATGTGCCGGTAGATTTGTCGCTGATCGACTTTAAAGTAGACGGCGCGGAAGTAACTACGGCCATAGCGCTGAAAGAATCGGGCAGCGGTACCGATGTGCCGGGCGTTCGCCTGAACCCCGACGGTACGGTCACCGTAGACGCAGGAACCGCTCCGGGAACCTACACGCTGGATTATACCATTTGTGAGAAAGCGACTCCGGACAACTGCGATGATGCGACGATCGTGATCAAGGTAGGTGCCTTTGACTTGGCGCTGCAAAAAACCGTTAAAGCCGGCCAGGCCGCCGTATTTAAAGAAGGCGACGAAGTGACTTTCGTGATTACCTTGAAAAACGAAGGTACTCTTGATGCTACCGATATAGAGGTGGTAGATTACGTGCCCGAAGGACTGGAGCTGGTGGGAGACGAGTGGGAGGTGACAGACGGGAAAGCCAAATTGGTGACGCCGGTACCTTCATTGCCTGCCGGAGAGGAAATCAGCCTGGAAATCACGTTTAAAGTAACATCTGATGCCAAGCCTTCCGTACGGAACGCAGCCGAAATCAGCGCCGCGAAAGGTGGAACCGATTTGGATTCGACATTTGATGAAGACCGGAATAACGATGCGGACGGGGAAGACGATTTTGATACTTCACTCATTACGATATGTAAGAAAGGAGGCAATTGCCTTCCGGTGAAGACCACCAGAATCAAGTAATTTCAATTAAAATAGCGCGATAGCGGACCATTTAGTGTCCGCTATTTTTTTATCACCTCTTCCAACCCTTTCGATTATTTTTGGGTCTTCCAAAAAACAGTACCCAAATGAAAAAGTTATTCCACCTGCTTCTTATCCTGTTTCTTTTCAGTTGCGACGATCGCAAGACTGTACTTCCCACTGCCTGTGTGGCCGAAATGCAGCTATTCTTCAGCAAAGATTTGAAGTGCACGGAGCCCGGTGCATGGGAAAGACACCTCAACGAGGCCGAATACGATGGGGAATACATCTACTTTACAGAAATCATGTGTATGACTTGCAACTATGCCCAACCTACTGTAGGGTACAATTGCAGTAAGGAGAAAGTAGAGTTTGGGAATTATGGTGCGCTTAAAAATATACGGCGGGTGTACGACAGTTGCGATAACCGGTTTTTATAAAAGTAATGTCTGGTATAGCTTAGTCGGCCAAGGTCTGTGGGGCGTGATCACCGGTTTCGGGGCTATCTGTACCTTCTCAAAAAGATTTAACGAAATTTTAAGTTCTTCTCCTTTTTTATGCGGTTTTAAGGCTGGTCTCCAACCGCATCTGGTTAAAGGCTAATATTCAGGAAAATCGTCAATAGAACGCCTTAATTTGGTCTTAAAAGACAGGCCCTGAAGGGCGCGGAAACGGGTCCTGGCCCGGAGCACGGTTTGGAGGGAACGATGTGTGGATTTTAACTTTGCACCATCAAAAACTTTAAACCAGTTATATCATGAAAAAGTCAATTTTAGCGCTTAGTCTCCTTCTTGCAGTCAATACCCTGTTTGCGCAAACCACTTCCATTGGTCCGATGATCGGTTTTAACTCTTCCGTATACAAGGGCGATATTTCTACAGAGAAATGGAAAGCACCTGACCTGAATGTAGGGCTGTTTCTGAACCATTCCAAACATGAGACTTTCGGCCTGCGGGTAGAGGCCTTGTATTCTTCTATGGGTACGGCGTACACGAATTCCGAAGAAGTTTTGAAAGCGAGATACATCCAGGTTCCGGTGTATGGTGTAGCGTATCTGGGCAAGAAGGGTACAGCCATAAGACCCAAACTGATGGCCGGTCCGTATGTAGGGTTTCTGACCCATACCGGCGGCACCAAGGTAAACGTGAACAAAGACGATTACAATAAAGTGGATTTTGGGTTGAAAGGAGCCGCGGGCGCGAACATCCGTCTCGCCCGTGAGATGTGGTTAAATGCCGATCTCTATTACGGTCTCGGTCTGGCCGACCTTTACAAGTCGGAAACCAACGTTTTCAATAACTCCTGGGGGATAAATGTAGGCGTGAGTTTTCCGGTGAAGTAAAATAGTCACATAGAAAAATCAAATGGGGCTGTCCGAAAAGGGCAGCCTCTTTCGTTATTATAACCTCGTTGATGATTTGTATGAGCGTTTATACCATCTCTAAACATCCGCTGGTGTATACCAGGCATACCCTAATCCAGCTAAGGATTATCTCACCATTGAATTCAACAATTCAAATGATTTAAGTACCCTTCCCAATGCCCTTAGCTCACTACTCACTACTCACTACTCATAACTCACTACCCAAAGCTCTTTCACACCATTCCCTCGCATTCACGAAAGCTTCCAGCCAGGGCGTAACTTCATCCTGGCGGTCATTCGGATAGTGCGCCCAGTTCCACTGGAAAGTGGAGCGTTCAATATGGGGCATGGTCACCAGGTGGCGGCCGGTGGCATCACACAGCATGGCGGTGTTATAATCCGAGCCGTTCGGATTGTGGGGGTATTCTTCGTAGGCGTATTTGGCTACGAGATGGTATTCATTTTCCTGTTGAGGCAAGCGGAATTTTCCTTCCCCGTGAGAAATCCACACACCTAAGGTAGCGCCGGCCAGGGAACTCAGCATCACGGAGTTGTTTTCCTGTACCTGTACCGAAACAAAACCGGACTCGTGCTTTTGGGAAGTGTTGTGAAGCAATTTGCCATGCTCCGCATGTTCCGGATGTATCAGTTCAAGCTCCATAAAGAGCTGGCACCCATTGCAAATACCGACCGAAAGGGTGTCGGGACGAGCAAAGAAATTATCCAGGGCTTTTTTGGCCTTTTCATTGTAGAGGAAAGCTCCCGCCCAACCTTTGGCCGAACCCAGTACATCCGAGTTGGAGAAGCCCCCCACCGCGCCGATGAACTGTATGTCTTCGAGGGTTTCGCGACCGGAAATGAGGTCGGTCATGTGTACGTCTTTGACATCGAAACCGGCGAGGTACATGGCATTGGCCATCTCCCGTTCGGAGTTTGAACCCTTCTCCCGGATAATCGCTGCTTTCGGACGAGGCTTTAAGGCATCGATTACCGGTTTTTTCCCGGTAAAATGAGCAGGGAACTGGTATTGTAGTGCCTGTTCCTTGTAATTTTTGAAGCGTTGGTCGGCCATACCGTTTTTCGACTGCCTGCGGTCCAGCAGGTGAGAAGTGGTGTACCAGGTATCCCGGGTATCGGCGACATCGAACGCAAAAGAATCCCCGCCGTTTTTCACCGTTACCGTGCCGCTTTCCTTCACCGTTCCGATTTTCACCGCGGTGATTCCGGCCGCTTCCAGCGCCTTTTCAAAGGCGGCATCCCCGGTGGCTTGCAGCACCACCCCAATGTTCTCATGGAAGAAAGCCTTTACCGTATCTTCTTCGCCCAGACCCGACAGGTCATAGTCGGCGGCGAGGTTTACATCGGCAAAGCACATTTCCAACAGGGTAGTAATGAGACCACCGGAGCCGATATCGTGACCGGCGGCCACCAAATCGGCTATTATTAGTTTCTGAATAGCATCAAAAGCACAGGCAAAGTAAGCCGCATCCGCAATGTCAGGCACTTCCCCGCCAATCCGGTTGCCAATCTGAGCGAAAGAAGAACCGCCCAGTTTAAAAGTATCTTTCGAAAGATTAATGTAATATACCGAACCTGCATTTTTTTGTAAGACGGGTTCTACTACCCGGCGGATATCCGTACAGTTGCCCGCGGCCGAAATAATCACCGTTCCGGGGGCAATCACACTGTCTCCGTTCGGATATTTCTGCTTCATAGAGAGAGAGTCTTTCCCGGTAGGAATATTGATACCCAGCGCAATCGCGAAATCCGAGCAGGCTTTCACGGCCTCGTACAGGCGGGCGTCTTCGCCCTCGTTATTGCAGGCCCACATCCAGTTGGCCGAGAGGGAAACGCCTTTTAAACCGTTTTTAAGGGGTGCGAAAACCAGGTTAGACAAAGCCTCGGCCACCGCATTGCGGGAGCCCGCGCCCGGGTCTGCCAGGGCGGTGAGGGGGGAGTGTCCTATACTGGTGGCAATGCCTTCGGTGGAAGTATAGTCGAGGGCCATTACCCCTACATTGTTCAGCGGCAATTGCAGCGGTCCTGCACATTGCTGTTTGGCTACGCGCCCGCCCACGCAGCGGTCTACCTTGTTGGTCAGCCAGTCTTTGCAGGCTACGGCTTCGAGCTGAAGCACCTGCCGGAGATAAGCCGGGATATTTTGGGTTTCGTACGTAACGGGGGCGTATGAAAACTCCGTTTTGCGGTCACGCATGATGGTTTTCGGTGAAGAACCGAAAAAGTCTTCCAGGGCATAATCCATGGGTTTCTCGCCCGTGGTTTCGGACTGGAACGTAAAGCGGTGGTCGCCGGTTACGTTACCCACGGTGTACATCGGAGAGCGCTCCCGGTCGGCCACCCGCTGCAAAATATCGATTTCTTTTTCCCCGATGACCAGTCCCATTCTTTCCTGGGATTCGTTTCCGATGATCTCTTTGGCCGACAGGGTGGGGTCGCCCACCGGTAGTTTATCGAGGTCAATGAGACCGCCGGTATCTTCCACCAGTTCAGACAGGCAGTTGAGGTGCCCGCCCGCGCCGTGGTCATGAATAGACACAATGGGGTTGTGGTCCGATTCCACCAATGCGCGGATGGTATTGGCCGCCCGTTTCTGCATTTCGGGATTGGAGCGTTGGATGGCGTTCAGTTCTATGCCGGATCCGAAAGCACCGGTATCCGCAGAAGATACGGCTGCACCGCCCATGCCTATGCGGTAGTTTTCGCCCCCGAGAATCACGATTTTATCGCCCGGTTGGGGAGCCTGTTTCTTTGACTGTTCCAGCTTGCCGTAACCCACGCCGCCGGCCTGCATAATGACCTTGTCGTAGCCCAGTTTCCGGCCGTTTTCTTCGTGTTCAAACGTGAAGAGAGAACCGGCGATAAGAGGCTGCCCGAACTTATTACCGAAGTCGGAAGCACCGTTAGAGGCTTTGATCAGGATATCTACCGGTGTCTGGTACAGCCAGGGGCGCTCGGGCATGGCTTTTTCCCAGGGACGGCCGTCGAGTAGACGGGAATAGGCCGTCATGTACACCGCGGTTCCGGCGAGTGGTAGGGCGCCTTGTCCACCGGCCAGACGGTCGCGGATTTCTCCGCCCGAGCCTGTGGCAGCGCCGGAAAACGGCTCTACCGTGGTAGGGAAATTATGGGTTTCCGCCTTTAAGGAAAGTACGGAATCAAACGGTTTTTCTTCGTAAAAATCGGGTTTATCGGCTGATTTGGGCGCAAACTGCGTCACGGTAGGCCCTTTGATAAACGCTACGTTATCTTTATAGGCCGAAACGATATCGTTGGGGTGGGTTTCTGAGGTCTTCCGGATCAGTTTAAAGAGGGAAGAGGGCATTTCTTCCCCGTCAATGATAAAAGTGCCGTTAAAAATCTTATGGCGGCAATGCTCGGAATTGGCCTGGGAAAAGGCGAAAACCTCTGAGTCGGTCAGCTTTCTGCCGATCTTCACGGAAAGGCGGTTCAGGTATTCCACTTCTTCTCCACTCAGAGACAGTCCTTCCTGCCGGTTATAGGCCTCGATATCCTCAATCTCCAGGACAGGCTCCGGCGTGATGTGTATGGTGTACATTTCCTGGGTCAGGGCCGTATATTTCTGGGAGATCATGGGGTCGAAGTCCGTGAAATCGTCAGCTACGGGCTGAAACTCTTCTATGCGAACGATCCCCGTGATCCCCATATTCCGGGTAATTTCTACCGCATTGGTACTCCAGGGTGTGACCATGGCGGCCCGCGGACCCACGAAAGTCCGGTTCAGGGTGAGGTCGTCCCGCTTTTCTGCGTTTCCGAAAAGCCAGGTGAGTTTTTGAACATCTTCTGAGGACAGGATTTGCTCAGATTGAACACCGTAGACGGTATTAGCAGAATTGACGAAGAAATGAATCATTACTTACTTTTGAAAGTACAAAGGTACTGGGTTTTCCGGGTATTCGGAAAAGATATTTCGGGAATTGATGGTGATAACGCCGAAAGAATACAAGACCTATTTCACCCTATGAAAAGTTTTAGAGATAAACCCCATATTTCATTCTTCCTGTCATAACACTTGTACAAATGAAAAAACAATCTACATTTGTATCAGTTGCTTAAAGGCTCAAAGCTCAAAGCTCCAAACTTATACCTTATGAAAAACTTACTTACTCTTCTCCTGACCTCGGTTCCGGCACTAGGGCTGTTTGCCCAGGTAGACGCCACCCTGATGAGATACCCCGATGTGTCTCAGACGCACATTGTATTTACCTATGCCAATGACCTGTGGCTGGTGCCGAAAACGGGCGGACAGGCCCTGAAGCTCAGTTCCCCGGCTGGAGTGGAATCTTTTCCTAAGTTTTCACCGGACGGACGGGAGATTGCCTTTACCGGTAATTATGACGGGAACCAGGATGTATACGTGATGCCGGTGAACGGGGGAGTACCCCGGCGACTGACCTCGCACGGGTATAGCGACCGCCTCGTAGACTGGACTCCGGACGGGAAAGAACTGGTTTTCGCTACTTCTCGGGAAAGCGGTAAGCAGCGTTTCAGCCAGTTTTACCGGATGGCCAAAACCGGGGGGGCAGACACCAAACTGCCCCTGGAATATGCCGAATACGGTGCGTACAGTCCGGATGCCTCCCGCATGGCCGTGGTGTATATGAGCCAGGTGGGGCGAACCTGGAAAAGATACAAAGGCGGTATGAAAGGCAAGATTGTGATTTTTGATTTCGGGAAAGGAACCTCGGAGCGGATTACGCCTGTGGACGGGGGCGGAGATGAATTCCCGATGTGGTACGGCGATAAGATTTATTTCATTTCTGACCGGGGAACCGAAGAGCGCATGAACCTCTGGTCTTACGATACGGGTTCAGGACAAACCGAACAGTTGACGCATTACACAGACTTCGATATCCATCATCCTTCTCTGGGCAACGGGGAAATTGTGTACGCCCAGGGCGGCAAGCTCCATTTGTACAGTATAGGCGATCGTTCGGATAAAGTGGTTCACGTACAGATTATTTCTGACCAGGCCGACCTGATGCCCCGCACCGTCTCGGTAGAGAAATATATACAGAGTGCCGGCATCAGTCCGGACGGTAACCGGGTGCTGTTTGAGGCTCGCGGCGATATTTTTTCTTTGCCGGCCCGGGAAGGTGTGGCGAGAAATCTCACCCATACCTCCGGCATTGCCGAACGCACTCCGGCCTACTCGCCCAATGGCAAGTACATCGCCTACTGGTCGGATGCCACGGGGGAATATGAACTGTACCTGATGCATACAGAGAATACGGCTACGCGCCGGAAACTCACCTCCTACGGGCCGGGATACCGCTATACCCCGTGGTGGTCGCCCGATTCAAAAAAGATCTGCTTTATAGACCAGGCCGGTGAGATCCGAATCTTTAACCTGGATGATAACAGCACCACCCCAGTGGATGAACTTTTGCAGTTTAGCCACGGTACCACGGCTTCTTTTACGGCGGACTGGTCTTCTGACAGCCACTGGCTGGCCTACAGCCGGGATCTTCCGAACAGCCATCTGGCGGTATTTCTTTTCGATACGGAAGGGAAGAAATCTACCCGCGTGACAGACGGTTTTTACAGTTGTTTTAACCCGGTGTTTGATCCCGAAGGGAGGTACCTCTTCCTGGCTACTAACCAGGTTTTCGAGCCGAATTACAGCGATTTTGACAATACGTTCGTGTACAATAATTCTACCCAAATTGGCGTATTGACGCTCAGCCGGGACAGTACCTCTTTCCTGGCCGCGAAAGACGATACCGTGGCGGTTAAGGAAGATAAACCGGCGGAGAAAACGGAGAAAAAGGAGAAGTCTGAAAAACCGAAGGGCGTACGGATCGACCTGGATAATATGGAAAGTCGGATGGAAATTCTGGGCATTTCTCCCGGCAACCTGAACAGCCTCACCGCGTATAAAGACAAGATCGTGTACCTTCGGTATCCCAATACGGGCGCTGGGGGTGGGGCTCCGTCACTGAAGTTGTACGACTTTGGGAAAAAGGAAGAAAAGACCATTCTTGACGGTGTAGGTTTTTACCGGGCATCGGCTGACGGTGCTAAACTGCTGGTAGAAAAGGGGGGCGAATTTGCCATAACAGGGCCTGAGGAAGGGGCGAAATTCGATAAACCGCTTCGCCTGAAGTCCATGACGGCTAGGATTGACCCGAAAGCCGAGTGGAAACAGATTTTCCTTGATGCGTGGCGGATTCAGCGCGACTATTTCTATGATAAAGACATGCATGGCGTAGACTGGGAAGCGGTGAAAAACGAATACCTGAAGGTATTGGAAGGCGCGGCAAACCGCAATGACGTGGCATTTATTATCGGAGAGATGATTGGTGAACTGAACGCCTCCCATACCTATTACGGTGGAGGTGACCTGGAGCAGGGAAAATCAGTAAACACGGGTTACCTGGGCATAGACTGGGTGGCCGATGGCGCTTATTATAAGGTGGGAAAAATTATCCGGGGGGCTTCCTGGGACGCCGAGGTACGTTCTCCACTCGATAAACCCGGAACAGGTGTGAAAGAAGGAGCGTATATCCTGGCCGTGAATGGTCTGCCGATCACCACCGAACATCAGCCTTTTTATTACTTCGCGGGGCTGGACAATACCACGGTAGAACTGACTTATAACCACAAACCGGAGTGGGAAGGGGCTAAAAAGGCCCTGGTAAAAACGCTGAGCGATGAGTCCCGCCTCCGTAACCTGGCCTGGATAGAAGGCATGCGCAGCCATGTGGAGAAAGCCACCAACGGAGAAGTGGGCTATGTGTATGTACCCAGCACCGGTATAGACGGGCAGAACGAGCTGATGCGGATGTTCAATGCCCAACTGGACAAAAAAGCCCTTATTATTGATGAACGTTTTAACAATGGCGGACAGATCCCCGATCGGTTTATCGAAATGCTGGATCGTAAGCCCCTGGTGTACTGGGCTACGCGAGACGGGGAATCCTGGAAATGGCCGCCGGCCGGGCATTTCGGTCCTAAGGTGATGCTGATCAACGGCTGGAGCGGTTCTGGCGGAGACGCTTTCCCTGATTACTTTAAGAAGCGGGGACTTGGCCCCCTGATCGGTACCCGCACCTGGGGCGGACTTATCGGCATCAGCGGTACGCCGGAGCTGGTGGACGGTGCTTCGGTGACTGCTCCCAGTTTCCGGATGTATAATTTGGACGGCACCTGGTTTAGAGAAGGCCACGGGGTGGATCCCGATATTTTTGTAGACGAAGACCTCGGAGCCTTTTCCAGAGGCATTGACGTACAGCTTGACCGCGCCATTGAAGAGGCCCTGCGCCTGATCAAGACCCAGGCGTTTGCAGTGCCGCCGCGGCCCGCACCGGAGAGAAGGTAAATAGTGGATAATACAGGTAGACTAAACTTTGAATGTTAATCTATCAGGGTACTAAATGTTACGCTTATGACGCACCCGAAATGGGGTTCTTTAGTGTATTAATCAAACTAATTCCAAATGTTTCAGTTCATCGGCAAATTCATGTAACTTGAACTGTATTTTTTCTTTTGTTCTTTTACTCGGCTTTTTCAGGCCATTTACGTAGTGGCTTAACTGGCCTTGATTAACGCCTGTTAACCTTTCTAATCCAGCCAATGAGATTATTTTGTTGTAATACTCCAGGAAAGAAGCGGTATCGTATTTAAAGCTAAATTCAGCTTCTACAAACGCTTTTCCCTTTTGTTCATACAATGCTTTCATAGCTTCATAAGCCGAATTGAAGTCTTCTACTGCTTCTCGTACCGTATTTCCGGTGCCGTGAATACCGTAGTTTAAAGTATGATCGTCTAAATCTACATATACGCTGTATATGCCATCTGAACCCCTTTCTATAAATGCTTTAACGCTGTTCATATCCATCTGCTTTACTAATTTACATCCAGGATTTATTTTAATCCCGACCGTTTTTTTATGTCAGATAAAGTTCCTTTTGCTACTTCCCGGCTCTTATGGTGACTCATTTTAAAATACTGGCCTGTTTTTGGGCTGTACCAGAGAGGATGCCCGTTCATTTCACTATCCAAATAACATCCAATCTTTTTTAAATTCCTTTCCAGTTCAGAATACTTCATCTTGTTGTGTTGTTTAGCAGAAGACAAAGGTACGAATATTAATACCATTTGCAAGTGTTTTGATGATGAAAAAACATTTGGAATGAGATGCCCTGCGGAGGGATAGATTATAAGCGGATATCCGCATAGCGCCAGGCTTCCTGGAAGGCCGACAGCACCGAGCGGGCTTCGGTGTCTTTTTTTTGACTGACCAGGGCGTTGTGCAGGCCTTTCAGGGCCCAGCCGTTCTTTTTCCAGGTCTGGAGGTCGCGGCGGTAGGTTTTTTCAGCCGCTTCGTAATTTTTGGCTTTCAACTGAAGGGCGCCGAGGTGGTGGCGAACCGAGAAAAACCAGTCGGGCGGCTCGTTGTAGTTGAGGCCGTCTTCAAGGGCTACGGCTTCTGTGAGCAGGGCGCTGGCAAGGTCTAACTGATTGTTGCGGACGGCTATTTCGGCCGAAAGTACTTTCAGGGCTATCTGAACGAGATCGGCGGTGGTGTTGATGCCCCATACGGTCAGGTGATGTAAGGAGGTATCTGCGGCCAGGGCCTTCAGCGCATTGGCTTCTTTCTCTGCCTCAGGGAGGTGATTCTTGCCGAGGTGAGCCATTCCGCGGGCGTAGTGGCGGATGGCTTTGGGATAAACCAGTTCCTGGGGTGGCAGGGCCAGGAGGGTGTCCCACATGGCAAATTTAACGCCGATATAGTAAGGGATGGTGTAGTAATATTATAAGGTTCCCCAGCCGGGCTGCTTCGGCATGGTTAAAGCCGTATGCCAGCATCATTCCCTGATTAATGTATTGCCGCACTTGGGGGTTGGCGGTAGAAACCGGGAAATTTATGCCTGCCAGTCCTTCAAACAA
>JBEBRS010000090.1:0-11086 GCA_040394705.1 Leadbetterella byssophila | reverse complement strand
ATAAACCAATCGGCTTCCAGTAACGAGGTCTCCTATACCAATACCGTGACGCTCTCCAGGTACATCATGCTGAGTTATTCCTTTAATATGCGTGGAATGAAAACAGAACTCAAAAGAAACCGGTGGGATTAAATAGGAATTAGATGTTAGATATTAGCTATTAGCTATTAGAAGTTAGCTATCAGCAGAAAATCTAATTTCTAACATCTAACTTCTAATATCTAACATCTAACTTCTAACATCTAACTTCCAAAAACCTTTACCAATGAAAAAAATATTCCTATTAGTATTGATCACTACAGCCCTCCAGGCCCAAAAAACCGCAGGAGTCATTCGCTACGATTACGGATTCGACAGGCTGAAAATGATTGAAAAAAACAAGTTTCTGAGCAATGAACAAAAGCAACGGGCCCTGCAGACCTCGAAAAATTATGAGATGTATAAAAGCGGCACCGAACTGACCTTTAATACCGAAGGCTCCTATTACGGAGCGGCGGCCGACGAACGGGGCAACTCCTGGCAGAAAACCGAGTACTGGGTAAGACGTGACTTTACGGAAAACAAGGTACTGGAAACCCAGATGATCAGCGGAAAAGTGTATATAGTGGAAGACTCCCTCTACACCTTCCCCTGGAAAATCAAAAGTGAAATCAAAGAAGTAGCCGGTTACCTTTGTATGCTGGCCACCACCTACGATTCCGTCAGAAACTACACCATAGAGGCCTGGTTTACCACCGATATTCCCCTGAGTATTGGTCCGGAAGAGTTTATGGGCCTGCCCGGGGCCATCCTCGAAGTGAACATAGATGAGGGCGTAGTACTCATTACAGCTACCGCCGTCACCTTAAACGAAAAGCAGGAACTGCCTCCGCTTCCTAAAAAAGTAAAAGGGAAACGCTATACCCACATCGCCTATAAGGAAGCCGTCACCAAATACGTAAAAACCATGGAGGAAGCGAAACAATTCCCCTGGGGTCTCCGGTATTAACGAAATAGACCAGACAGTACTGTCTGAAAGGTACACAAAACCAGGCGATGTACTTTTCAGGCAGTTTCTTTTTGTGAGGTTTGGGGATACACTTCGGAAGATTCGCCCTCCTCATTTAGCTGTACCGTTTTATGGGAAATCCGCTCTTTGGTAATAAACAGGGGCCTTTTTTTCACCTGGAAGAATATGCGGAGGATATATTCCCCGATGATTCCGATGGCCAGAAGCTGAATTCCGCCGAAAAGTATGATCATGAACAACAGCGCCGTAAAACCTTCGGGTACATGATTAAAAAAGAATTTCTTAACAATTACCGAAACAAAATAAACGAAAGAAATAAGGATGATGCCTATACCCAGGCTGGAGATAAACTTGATGGGATATTCACTGAAATTAAAAACACCATTCAAACCCAGTTTAATCAGCTTGCTCAAAGGGTATTTACTGTCTCCGGTAAATCTTTTTTCCCGTTCATATTCTACCCCTATCTGCTTAAAGCCGATCCAGCTTCTCATTCCTCTCAGAAAACGGCTTTCTTCAGGCATTGCGTTCATCTGCTTCACTACTGAAGTACTGATTAAGGAGAAATCACCCGAATCCAGCGGGATATCGATATAGGATACTTTTTTCAGGAACCTGTAGAACCAGTTGTAAGCCAGTTTCTTAAAGAAAGATTCCTTGCGTTTCTTTCTCACCGCATACACTACATCGTACCCCTTTTTATAGTAATCGTAAAACTCATCCAGAAGCTCAGGCGGATCCTGTAAGTCTCCGTCAATAATCAATACCGCCTCGGTGGCATTGACGTATTTCAATCCCGCCGTGAGGGCCAGTTGATGGCCGAAGTTTCTGGAAAGGATAACGGAATGAAATTTAGCATTACTGAGGGCTAGCTGACGCATTTTCAAGGGAGTGGAATCTTTGCTGCCGTCGTCTACAAGAATCACTTCAATACTTAACTTACTGCTGTCTATCAGCCTCTCTAACCTTTTTATCAACTCGTCAAAAACTTCTTCCTCGTTAAAAAGAGGAACAATAATATTCACCTGTGGTAGCGTCATATATTTTTGCATGTCTTTCGGATGTCAGAAGATATTTCCCCCTTGAATCAATCGGCAAAAGTAGAAGAAATCTACCTGACAAAGTAATAATACTGTATTTATTTTCGATTTTCCCGCATCTCCACCCGATGCTTACTTTCTGGCCAGGTATTTATAGAACAGGGAGTTTTCCGTATCGCCCATATAATTGGAGATGATCGGGTTTTCAGGATTAGACAGCGTTCCATAATCTTGGGTCAGTACATCTTTGTTTTTAATACTTTTCAGATCCTTCCCGATATTTTGCAGATTCTCGTTTTCGGAGTTCATCAACACCTCATCCAGGTTGGTTCTGTAGCTCAGATTGGCATACGTAGTTTCATAAACAGATTTCCCCACCTCAAAAGTAAAGTGGGCTACGCCGGAGATCACCAGGTAACCGATCATCAACAGGCGCGAGATGCTTTTCTTATGAAACAATACCAGCTTCATCGCGAATAGCATAAGCACGAAATAAGCGGGCATAGATATCCGGGCAGGGAAATCCAGACCGGGACCTTGCTGGAAAAAGGGCAAGGGGATAAGAATCGCTATGCACAACCAGTAAAGGGGTTCCCTGTAAAACTTCGGGAAAAGAATGATGGCCAATATCCCCCAGGAGAGCACCATAAATGCCACAAAAATCTTGAGATTTTCAAACGGATAGTACTGAAAAGTCCGGCCGGATGTATTGTTACTTAAGTATAAATAACTGACCATGAGTACCACCAAAGCGCCGGCAATATTCTGAAAGCTCACATATTTCATAACGAGGTCTTTAAAACCTGTATTTTTCTTCCAGTCTGAAAAAATGAAATACAGGATAAACGGAAAGAATCCTGCAAAACAGAACGGACTCAGAAACAAGCACAAAGAATACAAAAAGAACATGTTTTTGGTGCTCGCTTTATTCAATATAAGCAGCATGATAAGCCAGCCGGGAATGGCCTGATTAAATATCCAGTAGAGAGACCCCATATTGCTATTGGCGTAAAGCCTTATCCCCGCCCAGAGGTAGTACCCTTCCTCCCCAAACTTATCCAGAGGGTATTTGATTAAGCCCCCTATGAAAAACAGGGTACCCCAGGCAAAAAATATCAGGAGTACTTTAAACGAAAATCGGTTTAGATATTTCGCGGTTTGAAACAAAACCAAAACAATACCCAATATCGTCCACAAATACAAAAAAAGCCGGCCGGCTTCTAAGCCGAAAACCTTACCAAAAAGGGCAGCCGGTAAAAAAAAGCCAAGGTAATAGGTCATCATGGTGGTCTTTCCATTGAGAGGATGCCCTTCAAAACCTTCTATTTTGTACAAGACGGGCCAATCCTTTACCACCATGTCTCTGAAGATCGCGTTGCGGTAAAGGTGGTCGTCATTTTGATAGGTATACGAACCTACCCCCGAATAAAAAACCACGATGGCCATGACCACGATAGTCCAGAAGACCGTTTTCCTGCTTATCCTGACAAACTGTTCCGCTTCAATAAGCCGCACCGCGAACACCAAACCGGCCAACACGACTCCACTACACAAAACCGCAGCCACGGGGTTCAGCCAAAGGGAAGTAAACAGGAGAAAAGGGAAAGTCAAATAAAAATAACTCAACCGGGTCATCCAAAGGTCAATTGTTGATTTCATATCGTATATAATTTGGGCGTGAAGCCGGGTGGTGTATCGTTATTTAGAATTTATTGATTTTCGATAAGCGCTGGTCCCTCATTAGCAATCTCCATTTTGGCTTTCGACATTTCCAGCTCCCAGTTCATGGTAGAGGCCATTTGTTTCATCATCACTTCCAGCTGCCGCGACGCGATCAGCGGGAGCTCACTGACTTCCGCTTTTTGCTTGATCATGGATTTCGCTTCCGAAAGTATGGCCGTATAATCTTCGTGCTTCATTTGGTTCACAAAGCCCTGGTTGATATCGTAAAATTTATAATCCGTATCAATGGAAATCACTTCTGCCGGAGCAAACTCTTCAATCACTAACCTGCGGGTATCGGGTTCCCGGCTGAATTTCATGCGCGCGAAATCATACCCTACCGACACCTTGGCTTTCACAATGATCAGGGCCTTGTTCGTGGTCTTGAACAGTCCCCAGAAATCTTTCTTGGCATTGTGGTCATAAATCTCTGTGAAATACCCTTCCGCCAAGACCACTTTGAACACCTGTTCAATCTTTTCCAGCAGTACATTGGCCTCCACGCGAATGCTTTCCTGCTTGTTGCTTTTCAGTTTTTTCCCGTAGATCCAGTTGAACACCTGCCATGCGGCTATGGTACCCACTCCGAGTGCAATCACAAAAATTCCGAAGTCCATCATAGGATTTCCACATATAATACCACAAACTTATATAATTTTGTTGAAAAAAGAGGAAGAATTGAAAGGCAATCTGGTCATTATAGCCGGACCTACCGCGGTCGGGAAAACCGATCTCTGTATCCGTCTGGCGCAACACTTTGACGCTGAAGTGGTCTCTGCAGACTCCCGCCAGCTCTACAAAGAAATGCGGATCGGGACAGCCAGGCCTACCCCTGAGGAAATGCGGGGGGTACCCCACCACTTTGTCGGCTCGCATTCTATCCAACACCTGTACAGCGCCGGCGACTACGAACGTGACGTCGACCAGCTCCTGGCCAATTACTTCCCCAAAAAGGATATCGCCATTCTTTCCGGCGGAACCGGCCTCTTTATCCGGGCGGTCACCCACGGTTTAGACGACATGCCCTCCGCGCCTGAAGAATTACGCGCCGCGTTAATGCATCGCCTGGAAACCGAAGGCCTGGAGGTATTGCAAAGAGAACTCACCGCACTGGATCCCGGGTTCAGCCGGGGGGGCGAAATGCAAAACCCCCAGCGGGTGGTAAGGGCCCTGGAAGTATGCCTGAGTACGGGAAAGCCCTTCTCCCGATTTCGGGTAAAAGAGCCTAAAAAACATCCCTACAACCTGATCAAAATAGGATTGGAAAGGCCCCGGGAGGAGCTTTATGCCCGCATTAACGCGCGGGTTGACCTTATGCTGGAAGAAGGCCTGGTGGACGAGGCCAGATCTCTCCTTCCCTTTGCACACCAAAACGCACTACAGACCGTAGGGTATAAGGAAGTTTTCGGATACCTGAAGGGAGAATACGATTATACCACCATGAAAGAGCTCATCCAAAGGAATACCCGCCGCTACGCCAAACGGCAAATGACCTGGTTCAAAAATCAGGACACCTTGGAGTGGTTTCATGCGGAAGACTTGCCGGCGATTATACGGTTTATACAGGGAAAATTAAAAAAGTTATAAATTATAGAAAATGTAAAAGAACTCACAGTAGAAGAAATTCTAAAAGGGAGCGCCGCAGATTTTAAACAAGCAAACACGTTATTACGGGAACACGGTGAAACCATTAATCTGACAGAATGGCTAACCTTAAAGCGTTATTGCAAACGTTTTAATATAGAAAATCAGGAAACAGTTATGAATTGGATCAGAAGAGGGATAGTTCCCGCCGAGAATATCCGGGTGGTAGACGAGCTTAATGGTCTGAAACTCATTAAGGCAGTTAAATATCGCTAATTGCCTCCCGCGTTCAGGGATTGTTCAGTAAAGAACTAAAACCTGACGCTTATCGTACAAAAAAACCTCCCCTGCTTTTCCACAGGGGAGGCCTGAAGGGAGTCGGTTATTACTTCTTCGTTCCTTCAAATGAACTGTTCTCTACAGTCAGGATGACTCCCTTCACCGCTCCGGACTCATCTCTCCTGAATTCAAGAGTACCACCATAATCTTTCAGAGAGTATGTGTCCTTTTTATCTGTCGCAACCAGCTCCGATTGCCCCGTTTCTGTTTTACCGATCAAGACATCCCCACTTTTCTCAATCTTCAGATTTTTAATGGGAGAATCTCCTGCAAACTGATATTCCCCTACCACATCCTCGTCAACCACCATCCATGCAGATGATACTTTCTCCGATGGTATGGAGGTCTCCGCGAAAGCGACAGCCCCCATCATCAATAGCGCCATTAAAACTGATACTCTTTTCATGATCTTTACGTTTAAATGAACAATTAGCTTTCAAATGGAAAACGACGCATAAGTGCCTAAAATTGAGCATTTTACATTAAAATTAACTTAATACGACATTAAACTGAGATAAAAAAAGGCGTTTTTCTCCCCTGGAAGGCTCCGAGATTTAATCACAAGGATAACGCTTCAATCCACTTATAAACAACACCGTAGAGATCAAAAACCGCGCTCCGTTTACGGGAAACAAACGCCATTTTCAGGCCATATTAAATTCAACTTAAAATTCAAAAAAGGCCCGATTCCGCCAATTTGATATAAAGGTTCTGTGCCACCAAAGTTTTTCGTAAATTTGCGGTTTCGAAAACTATCAGCAGGTGACATTTATTTCAGAGCTTGAACAGAGGCGCACTTTCGCGATTATCGCCCACCCCGATGCCGGGAAAACTACACTTACCGAAAAACTTCTGCTTTTCGGAGGAGCCATACAGTCGGCCGGGGCGGTAAAATCCAATAAAATTAAAAAGACCGCCACTTCCGACTTCATGGAGATCGAGAAGCAGCGGGGTATCTCGGTGGCCACTTCCGTCATGACGTTTGAATACGGAGGCCGGAAAATCAATATCCTGGACACACCCGGCCACAAAGATTTCGCCGAAGACACCTACCGGACCTTAACGGCGGTAGACAGCGTGATTCTGGTGATTGACTGCGTTAAAGGGGTGGAAGAGCAGACCGAAAAGCTGATGGAGGTATGCCGTATGCGCGATACCCCGGTGATCGTGTTTGTCAACAAGATGGACCGGGAGGGGAAAGACCCTTTTGACCTGCTGGATGAACTGGAACAAAAACTGGATATCAAAGTACGGCCTATCACCTGGCCCGTAAACGGTGGCAGCAGCCTGAAAGGAGTATACCACCTGCTGGACCAGCAGATGAACTATTTCAAAGCCAATAAAACGAAGCTGGAAGACGAAGTGAAGGCTATTGCCCTGGACACGCCGGAACTTGACCAAAGTGTAGGCGAGAAAGATGCGGCCCAACTCCGGGAAGACGTAGAAATGATCGAAACCATCTACGACTCTTTTGACAGTACAGATTACCTGGACGGAAAAGTGGCCCCGGTATTTTTCGGAAGCGCAGTAAACAGCTTTGGGATCAAAGAACTCCTGGATACCTTCTGCCAAATCAGCCCGGAGCCCATCGCCCGTATGACCAATGTGAGGCGGGTGGAACCTACGGAAAAGAAATTCACTGGTTTTGTTTTTAAAATTCATGCCAATATTGACCCGCGCCACCGCGACCGTATCGCTTTCCTGCGGATTTGCTCGGGTACGTTTGAGCGGGGGAAATTCTACAAACATGTCCGCCTGGGCAAAGACCTGCGCTTTTCCAACCCCTATATGTTCATGGCCGATGCCAAAGAAGTGGTGGAAACGGGCTACCCCGGCGATGTGGTGGGTCTTTACGATACAGGAAACTTCAAAATCGGCGATACCCTGACCGAAGGAGAACAGCTCTATTTTACCGGAATACCCAGTTTTTCACCCGAACTGTTCCGGGAAGTGGTCAATACCGATCCGTTGAAAACCAAGCAGCTCGACAAAGGCCTTTCCCAGCTCGCGGAAGAAGGGGTGGCCCAGCTCTTTACGCTCCAGCCGGGTAACCGAAAAGTCATCGGAACCGTGGGAGAACTCCAGTTCGAGGTCATTCAGTACCGCCTGCTTAATGAATACGGCGCTTCCTGCCGCTTTGAAGCACGCCCCTACAGCAAGGCCTGTTGGATTACCGCGGAAGACCCTGAAAAACTGGCGGAATTTATCCGCCTGAAATCCAATTACATTGCGTACGACAAAGACGACAACCCGGTATTCCTTGCTGAAACCGACTGGATACTGAGAATGAACAGGGAAAATAACCCCGAGATAGAATTCCATACCACTTCGGAATTTAAACTGCAAGGGGTATAAACCTGCAATTGAGACAGAGAAGGCTTAGAAAAATGAACGATTTGTCTTAAATTTGGACATCTAACGTTCGATTCATGCGGAAGTTTTGCTGGCTCTTTATCTTGTTCACGCATACCGTCTTCGCTCAATCGGCCTTTGAAATCAATCAAAAGCTGGGCAGGGGTGTGAATATGGGCAATATGTTTGAAGCCCCCTCAGAAGACGCCTGGGGAAATCCTTTTCGCGACGATTATTTTCAACGTATTGCAGCGCTGGGGTTTGAACACGTTCGGATCCCCGTCACCTGGGATATCCCCAGCCGCGCTATGCAGAATCCGCCCTACACCCTGGAGGCGGCGTTTCTTCAAAGAATAAAGCTGGTGCTAGACCAGGCCCGAAGCGCCGGCCTGATGGCCATCCTCAACATGCACCATCACGACCGTCTTTTTGAAGCACCGGACGAGTCAAAGGCCCGCTTCCTAAGCCAATGGAGGCAGATTTCCGATTATTTCCAAGACTACGACCATGATCTCCTGTTTGAGGTACTGAATGAACCCCACGGCAATCTCACACCGGAGAAATGGAACGATTTCTTCCGGGCGGCATTGGCCGTTATCCGCGACAAGAACCCGGAACGTACCGTACTGATCGGGGTAGCGGAATACGGGGGACTCAGCGGGCTGCCCAAGCTGGAAATTCCGGAAGACGATCACCTCATCCTTTCCATTCATTACTACGAACCGTTCGCCTTTACCCACCAGGGGGCGGAATGGGCCGAAGGGTCTTCCCAATGGCTGGGTACCTTGTGGGAAAACACCGATCGTGAACAAGACCAGGTCAAAAAACAATTTCAATACGCCCAAAACTTCGCACAAACCTATAATCTTCCTGTACATATCGGTGAATTCGGGGCTTATTATAAAGCCGATTCCGATAGCCGGGTGCGGTGGACCAACTTCCTGGCCCGATGGTTTGAGCAGCAAGGTTTCAGCTGGGCCTACTGGGAGTTTAGCGCGGGCTTCGGCTTTTTCGATCCCGGAACCAACCGGTATAACGAAGCGCTGGTCAATGCGCTGCTGCATAACCCCATGCCCGAACCCGTGAAGACCGTAACGGAGACGGTTTATGAGTCAAACTTTTCGCAGGATAATCACGGCTGGGGCCTGCAGGTTTCCGGATCTGCCCAGGCCACTCTGAAACGAACCGCCGATGGCCTTGAACTCACCGTAGACAAAAGCTCGCCGGAAGCCTGGCATGTGCAGCTGAGCCGGGGAAACATTCCTTTAAAAAAGGGAAAACAATACCTCGTTACATTTGAAGGGCAGGCGGCTGCCCAGGCAAGTATCTCTTCTTATACCGGCATGACCCGCTCTCCCTGGAGCAGCTATTCCGGCTTTTCCTCATTTACCCTGGAACCGGTAAAACAGTCTTTCGACTACCTGTTCCTGATGAACGATGAAGCCGATCCTGCCGCCCGTATTGTTTTTGATGCCGGCAGCAGCGTTACTTCTATGACTTTTCATTCCATCCGGATAGCTGAAATCGTTACCGACAAAGAGGTAGTCCTTTCCTTGCCAAAGGCTGAAAAAGTCAGCCTTTTTCCTAACCCCGGTCATAAGCTGGTGCGCTTCTCCGGTATCCCTGAAGATGCCAGAGCCGAGCTGATCAACCTGAAAGGCGAGACCGTCAGAAACCTTAGCACTGAAGAAATCCGGAAAGGCAGTTTCAGCACAAAAGGGATACCTGCCGGATATTATTTTTTACGGTTTAACGATCAGGCTATCCGGTTGGTTATCCTGTGATTAACTTGTAGATGTCTGGCCCGGTGATGACCGGTGCACCCAAGACGGCTACCGGCCGGAGGCCCGTTTATCTTTGTTTAGCCATTTGGAAATCAAGCCATAAACAATCAATAAAACAATAATTCCGAAAGAAAGCCATTTTAACAGCTTGAAGATCTCGCAAAGAACAGCCCAGGTATAAGATTGTTCGGGGTAAGAATTTACCAGGGTGATGATACACAGATTCTCACAAAAATCAAAAATCATCGTGATAAAAGGAATCATGAAAAACCATACCCTGTTCCGGTAAATTAAAGTAAGGATAATAGAAAATAAAAATGCGTAAATAACAGGATAAATAATATCGATGGTGGTTTCTACTTTTGCAACATAAGCACGCCCCTCTGCGCCGTAATCTGCCACCATATCCAATGTTTTCCGGGGATTAAACCCTATCGTTAAATCAATTACACCCGTTTCTTTCCCTGCCAGCTCATTCATCCTGCTTTCGGCATTCTTAAGAATATATGCAGGAAAAATAATATAGAGAATTAAAAATAAAACAAACGTTTTCCAGGTAGAAATCCTTTCAAAAAAGGCAGCGATCTTTTTCATATTTTAAGGCTCTTTTTTCCGGTAAAAATATAAGACTAAATATCAGAAAAGAAATCTCATGTGCTTTATTATCAATATTTTTACGGATACCCGGCCTCAAGACACCGGGGTAGCCTCCCTTATTCCCGCCCCCCGAAAACCAAAGTTACTTTCCAAAATGTATATTCCGGTTTTGTGATGAAAATATCTGATCGTACATTTAGATAAAATTCTTTATATGAAATAGCCATGAGCCTTCAGCTATCAGCTATCAGCTATCAGAAAACCGGCACACCAACCGGCCAATGTATAAGCTGACTGCTGATAGCTGAAGGCTGAAAGCAAAAATTTTATACAGATGAAAAAAATAGTTTTCCTACTTCTCTTCTTTACTGCCCCGGTTCTGCTGGCGCAAAAGGTAGACACCCTGTCGGTTTACAGCTCTTCCATGAAAAAAGACATTACGAATGTGGTGATACTTCCCGAGGGCTACGGTACGGTGGCGGGCAAAACCTACCCCGTGCTCTATCTTCTTCACGGCTATAGCGGGAATTACTCCAGCTGGATCAAAATTAAACCCGACCTGCCGGAAATTGCCTCCCTTTCCGGCATGATCATCGTATGCCCCGACGGGCAAAACAGCTGGTACTGGGACAGCCCCAAGGAGCCTTCCGTACGTTTTG
>JBEBRS010000089.1:0-11172 GCA_040394705.1 Leadbetterella byssophila | reverse complement strand
TGAAAGAACAATCTATCAAAGAAGCAATTTTAATTCAAGGAACAAAACTGTAACGAACAGAAAACCATAAACGAAATAACATTGACAAGACAAATGGCGAACACAGACAGATACGGCAGCAGCTAACAAAGACTTGGCGTAATGGGGGCGGACATTCTTCGTATGAAAATTTGTACTAATTTTGAGCCGTGTGCTTCGTATCAAGTGTTGTGCTGAAAAGCCCCCACTACTTCAGCGCCAAAACATTGGCGTCAATACGAACCGAACTCTCGAAAAAAAAACGCATCTTTGCACCGTAAAATTAAAAGTAAGCAAAAAATGTAAAAAATAATTCCTTTCAGACTTTCAGAAAACAGTGAACTCAAAATCGAGTTTGCCTCATTTGTTTACTATCTAAAAGGAAGAAATTATGCTTACTATTCAAAATTTATCATATACACATCTCAACAAAGATTTACTGTTCAGCGACATCAATCTGACAATAAATAATCACGAAAAAATTGCACTAATCGGCAACAATGGTGTTGGAAAATCTACCTTGCTGAAAATTATAGCCAAAGAGTTACAGCCGTCTGACGGATTGTTGAAAGTAGAAACGCAGCCGTATTATATCCCTCAAATTTTCGGGCAATACAATCATTTAACGATTGCTCAAGCCTTGCAAATTGATGAAAAACTGAACGCTTTGAAAGAAATTTTGAACGGAAATGTATCAGAAGAAAATTTCAGTTTGCTCAATGACGATTGGACGATAATAGACCGTTGCAAAGAAGCTTTGAACTATTGGAATTTGTCTGATTTGGATTTGTCGCAAAAAATGGAAACATTGAGCGGAGGACAGAAAACCAAAGTGTTTTTGGCAGGGGTTTCCATTCATCAGCCCGAATTGGTTTTGTTGGATGAGCCAAGTAATCATTTGGACAATTCGGGAAGAAACATTTTGTATGACTTCATCGAAAACACAAAAAGCACGTTGATTATTGTCAGCCACGACAGGAAACTACTGAATATTTTGGACACCGTTTGCGAACTGAACAAAAACGGAATTAAAGTTTATGGAGGTAATTATGATTTTTACAAAGAGCATAAAGAAATTGAAATCAATGCACTGAGCCAGGATATACACAGCAAAGAAAAAGCGTTGAAGAAAGCGAAAGAAAAAGAACGTGAAACTTTGGAACGGCAACAAAAATTAGACAGCCGAGGAAAGGGAAAACAGGAAAAATCAGGTGTTGCCAGAATAATGATGAATACTTTACGCAACAATGCCGAAAACAGCACCGCAAAACTGAAAAGCGCCCACGCAGAAAAAATCGGGAATATCAAACAAGAACTTCTAAACCTGCGCTCTTCGCTTTCGGAAACCGACCAAATGAAGTTCGGGTTTGACAACTCCAAACTGCATAAAGGCAAAAAGTTGTTCATTGCCGAAAACATCAATTTTGTTTATGGAAACTGCGACTATTTGTGGACAGAAAACCTTAACTTTCAAATTGTAAGCGGGGAACGAATTGCCATAAAAGGTAAAAACGGTTCGGGAAAAACGACATTGATAAAGGTGATTCTGGGCAATCTGACATCACAAACCGGAACGGTTTTTATTGCAGAAAGTAAATCGGTTTACATTGACCAGGATTATTCTTTGATTGACAATAATCTGAAAATCTACGAACAGGCACAACTATTTAACACGACTGCATTGCAGGAACACGAAATCAAAATTCGGTTAAACCGATTTTTGTTCACCAGAGAAGATTGGGATAAATCTTGTGATGCCTTGAGTGGAGGTGAAAGAATGCGTTTGATGTTATGCTGTTTAAGTATCGGCAATCAATCGCCCGATATGATTATTTTGGACGAGCCGACCAACAATTTGGACATTCAAAATATTGAAATTCTGACAAACGCTATCAACGATTATCAGGGAACATTGCTTGTCATTTCTCATGATGAAACTTTTTTGGAGCAAATCAATATTGAACGGCAAATAACACTCTGAACAAACAGGGTTTTGCAAATTGGCGAGGTTTCGGCTAAATTGAAGTTTTCTGCTTACTAATCCGCAAAAATTGACAACTTATGACATTGGATAAAGACTTATTTATTAAAGCTCTTAAAAACATAGACGTTGACGACAAAAATGCTTTTGCGAAAGTAACCGACAAATCAATTGAGCTTTTTGAGAGTATAGAATTGCCAAACACTATTGGTTGTTGTGGCAAACGGTTTTCAAAAGAAGACAGGGAAGACTCCTAAAAAAGAAATTGAATTGGCACTTAAAATAAAAGCAGAGTATGAAAACGATAAAAAATAAAAACTTTAAAATCGGAGCAATGCTTCAACAAACAAGACTTGAAAAGGGCTTGACACAGGAAGAACTTGTTGAAAATGTAGGCACGACTAAATCTTATATTTCCAAAATCGAAAACAGTATCAAAGAAGCCAGGATTTCAACACTTCATAAAATTGTTGAACTTGGTTTTGGTGGACAGTTAAACTTGTCAATCCGACTATAACAAAAAAGAAAGGCAACCGCTAACATTATGCCGAATAGAAAAAACTCTAGCAAGTCATCTGCCTTGGGGCTTTTTGCTATTCGGTGTTTAGCGAGACCGGTATGCGCAGATGATTTTGTAGCTTTGGATTATTGATGTGCTACGGATACGAGCAGACCATTGAGGCATGTGCTACATTTTGTATGGAAATACGAAAGAAATTTGGGAAATTTAACCATACTATCTTTTTTCGGATAAAATACAGACACAATGCGGCTATACCTGCAACGTTTTGCACATTATTACAAAAACCAAAATGAACAAAAGTATAAAATTGATCTTCTTACTACTCCTATTGACACTGAACTTTTCCTGTGTTGAAAAGAAATCAGCAGAAAAAGAAACCAATAAGTCTGAATTGGCACCTATTTCAAAAACCGACACCCTAAAATTTACCTCGGGAATCCGAGCTATTCTTCAAGACATAAAGGGCAATTATTGGTTGGGAAGTCATAATGAAGGCGTAAGTTTTTATAATGGAAAATCATTTGAATACTTTACCACAAATGAAGGTTTATCTGACAATCAAATCCGTTCAATCCAGGAAGATAAGAGTGGAAGAATCTGGATTGGAACCGCCAAAGGAATAAGTGTATATAACAAAGGAAAGTTTACTAATTATCCACCTAAAAATAACAACCCAATATCTGATTGGAATAAAACCAGTGGAGATCTATGGTTTTATGCAGGCGAAGAAGACGGAATAAACCGTTTTGACGGAATAAATATGAACTATTTGATTTTTCCAAAACCTAAAAACAAAAACCCAGATAAATCTTATGGTGTTACGGACATCTCAAAAGATAAAGACGGTAAAGTTTGGATAGCAACTTATGCGGCCCTATTCAACTATGACGACAAAGTGGTAAATATCCTGGAAAATGAAAAATTAAACCTAAAAGATAATGAGCTTTTGCATATAAGAAGTGTATTAGCAGACTCAAAAGGACGAATTTGGATAGGGAATAATGGAATTGGCGTTTTGCTGATGGAAGGTAATTCCATAATTAATTTTTCTAAAAAGAATAATTTAATCTACCCAAAAAGTACGAGAAGAGGGGAGAAATCAAAACCAGGTACACTTGAACACGTTTTTGCCATTGAAGAAGACTCAGAAGGCAACATTTGGTTTGGAGATAGAGATACAGGAGCTTGGAAATATGATGGTGAAACTTTGACAAACTATTCAGTTAGTGACAAATTATCTACACCAATGATCTGGACTATTTATAGAGACAACAAAAACAATTTGCTTTTTGGAATGGCAAACGGAAATATATTTAAGTTTAACGGAAAAGCTTTCGAAAAGCAATTTTAAGAAGAATCACGGCTGACGAATTTCCAAGGAAGCTTTAAGCAATTCGAATCAATAACCCTGCTCAAAATCAGCCACTGAACAATGCGCCGGAGCGTTAGGCAACGGCAAAGTGACTGCACAAGCGGAAAGAACAACAAAATGGACAATGGCTTAAAATATAGACACATCAAACCCGACAAGTCAGTTACGGATTTTGTGGAGAGCTTTTGGCTTTTGCAAAATCAATCTGACGATGAGAAAGCAGTTGTGGTTTTGCCAGACGGACGAATTGATTTGTTTTTTACGCAATCGGACACAGAATCCTTTCACATTGCCCTTTTGGGGATTGACACACAAGCCGAACAGGCAACAATTACCCCAAACTGGCATACGTTTGCAATCAGTTTCAAACCTATCGCCATAGAATATCTTTTTCAAAACACGCTACCCAACCTGATCGGGAATGGTCAAAGTCTGCCGCCTGATTTTTGGGATTTTAGTTGGGGCGACCTGAATGACTTTAACTTGTTTTGTGAAAAGGCCATGCAAAAAATCAAATCGCTTTTACCGAAAAATATTGATGAACGAAAACGAAAATTGTTTGAATATATATATTCATCGAATGGCGAAATGACCGTTCAGGAGCTTTCCGCAAAAGTTTTTTGGAGTAGCCGCCAAATCAACCGTTATTTCACTCAGCAATACGGACTATCATTAAAAGCCTATTGTAATATTCTTCGCTTTCGTGCTTCGCTTGAACACATCAAGGAAGGCAAATTATTTCCACAACAAAATTTCGCTGACCAATCCCACTTCATCAAAGAAGTAAAAAAATATTCGGGTGTTTCGCCCAAAAATTTAAAGCAAAACAAAAACGACCGATTTATACAATTTTCGCTCTTGCCCCCCAAGTAATTTTGTCCCATCATTTAAACATACATGGTTATGATGGAACTAAAAGAAAATAAAGACCAAATAATAATTGTTGGGGCAGGTGTAGCCGGCTTAAGTTTGGCAATACAGCTTACAGAGAAAAATATTCCTTGCCTGGTAGTGGAAGCAAGAGACCATTTCGGCGATGCTACCAGCGGGGTAATGATTTCAGGAAAAGGGGCTAAAGTCCTTGAAAATATGGGCATTCGGGACATTGGCGAAAAGACAGAACACTTAAATATGCACTTTGGCAAAAGCAAAGTAACCTTTAAAGTCAAGAATAAAGAAGGCGCCAGCCCGGCATTTATCGTAACAAGACTGGCTGTTTTCGAAAAACTTCGGGAACGGATCAATGAATTAGGAATCCGGGTCGTCTATAATTTTACCCTGGAAAATGTAATCGAGAATACAGATGATGTAGTCGCCATTTCTACCGAAGGACAACGCATTCAAGGCAAATATCTGGTAGGTACAGATGGGGTTGGTTCTAAGGTCAGAAAAATACTAAATCCTGATAGCAATTCAGAGAAGCGGTACGCCGGATATTTGGGCCTTGGTTTCATTTTTCCAAGTGATGAAAAGGTGGACATGTCGCTATTTTACAATATCAGCGGTAATGCAGGTTTAGGTTCTATTGGTAAAATAAGCCAAGAAGACAGCAATAAAAATAATTTTTTATGGTCACATATTCATATGACTGAAGCAGAAGCCAAGGCGATCACGGATAAGGAAGTTTATGAGCGAATAACAGAAAGAGCAAAGAATTGGCCCCCTTACCTGCAACAAGTTTTTGAACAAATTAAAGCCGATCCCAACACCATATTATATCATCTTCCTGTTTACAATGGCAATGTACCCGAAAAATGGTACAGTGAAAGACTGTTTTTGATTGGTGATGCGGCTCACCCTTATGGACCAGGTGGACACGGTATCAGTTTGGCAATGTTAGATGCAGAAGCCTTGTCTAACCTGTTTGCAACTGGTATTACCGAAGAAAAGAAAGTCGATTTCAAAAATACACGCGGTGCCATTGCAAAAACAAAAGGCGAAAGTGCGGAGAAAAAAAACAAACCCGAAAATCAAATTACAACCAAAAGCGGACTATTGTTTAAGAGCATTATTATGAAGTTATATTGTTTGTTCAGCGGCGGAAAAACCGAGTTCTAACGGAAAAGCCAAGTTTAGCGCAAAGCATTAAATTTCTTGAAAGCAATAAAAGATATTACGTATCCCGACGCTTTCCATATCAATCCGGGTTGTATTAACTTTGTTGGAAGCTTGGCTTCTAAGCCCACCCGAACGCAAAGCCAGATTATACGAGATTGTTTAACAGACCAGAACAACATATGCACCCCATAATTTCTGTAAGCGAATTACTTGAGATACGTACCCACGACAATTTAATTATTGCAGACGCCAATAATGGAAAAAACGCAAGAGAAAATTACGACAAACAACACCTAGAAAATACCATTTTTGCATCAGTAAATGACCACCTGGCGGATATTAAAGCTGATTTGTCAAGCGGCTCCCCTATTTCTAATGCAAAACCCGGACTAAAAACCCATTTCCTGACCAAAGTCATAGTTTGACACGAATCACTTTCGTAATTTTGAATCAGTCTAAATAAAAAATATCATGAGTCAAAAAATAGAAACTGCGAAAGTATATGCACTAAAGGAACTGGTAGCCTATGCCGAAGGCTCTACTGTAAGCCGCATTCTCACCAAAAACGAGAGCGGTAACACCACACTTTTCTCGTTCGACAAGGGCCAGGGTCTGACGGAACACACTTCTCCCTATGACGCTACCGCCCTGATCCTCGACGGCACCTGCCAGATCCGGATAGACGGGACCGAACATACCCTCACCGAGGGCGAAGCCATCATCATGCCGGCCAATATCCCCCATGCCCTGCTGGCTACCGAGGCGTTTAAAATGCTGCTGATCATGATTAAAAATAAACAGCCATGAGTAACCTTACCATCAATACCGAACAGGGCCACTGGATCCTGGCAAAAATGGGAAAGAAAGTACTACGGCCCGGCGGCAAAGAGCTTACGCATAAGCTGATTCAGAATTTAGGGATTCACCCGGGAGACGATGTGGTAGAATTTGCACCCGGACTGGGCTATACGGCAAATATCGCCCTAAATTATCACCCCAAAACGTATACCGGCGTGGAACTGAACCAGGAAGCCGCCGAGTTCCTGAAGAAAACCGTCCGCGGAGAAGGTCGCCAGATCATTACAGGCAATGCCGCTGACTCCTCCCTTCCTGAAAACTCGTATAGCAAAGTGTATGGAGAAGCCATGCTCACCATGCAGGCCGACCACCGGAAATCGGAGATTATCCAGGAAGCTCACCGTATCCTGAAACCGGGAGGCTTGTACGGAATTCATGAACTGGGTTTGCAACCTGACCACCTCCCGGATGCCCAGAAGGCTGAGATTCAGCGTGAACTGGCACGGGTGATCAAGGTCAACGCCCGGCCCTTAACCGTAGCCGAATGGAGTACTTTGCTGGAGAAGGAGGGTTTCCGGATCATCCGAATAGAGACCAACCCCATGAGTTTGCTGGAGACCAAAAGAATCCTGGATGACGAAGGCCTACTGCGCACATTGAAAATCACCTATAACATTCTGACTCACCCCCGGGAGCGAAAAAGGATCCTGGAAATGCGGAAAGTATTCCGGAAATACCAGCAGCACCTGAACGCAGTGAGTATAGTGGCGGAGAAAAAGTAAAGGGATGAAAAGCTATGAGCTAAGAGCTATCAGCCATCAGCCATGAGCCATCAGCTATGAGCCGGGTGGTGCACCACTCAGAAAACCCACACACTAAGAGGAGTGCCTCCCGGCTGAAAGCTTACAGCTGAAAGCTAAATTTTATACCGATAAAAAACTATTAACCATTAACTTGGCCACCCTCTTGTAACCTTTTGGTTTCTGGTATACCCTAATCCGGTATAACCAAATAAAATTTAAAAATGGAAACCAAGAATCATTCGTTAACACAAACGTTCAACCTGCTAAAATACACATTTGTAATCGTGCCAGTGGTGGCAGGCGCAGACAAGTTCACCAACCTGTTGACAGATTGGAAGCAGTACCTTAACCCCACCCTGGCAGATTTATTGCCGTTTTCTGCTTCCACTTTTATGATGATTGTGGGCGTCATTGAAATTACGGCAGGTCTGATTGTGTTGAAAAAGACTGAAATTGGCGGATACATCGTTGCCGCCTGGCTTACTGCAATTTCACTAACTTTTTTAATCGGATTTAACTTCGTAGACGTAGCAGTGCGAGACCTCGTTATGGCAATTGCTGCCTTGTCTATGGCAAGATTATCCAAAATTGCGAAATAAGATATGAACCCATGTGATAAGCTTACAGAAGCAGCAATCATTGAACGCATTTTAAAAGGAGAGAAATCGCTTTACGAACTCATCGTAAGGCGATTTAATCCTTACCTGTACAAAATCGGCAGGACATACCATTACAGTCACGAGGATACACAGGATTTAATGCAGGAAACTTTTGTGGATGCCTATAAAAGCCTGGCCCACTTTGAAAGTCGGGCCACGTTTAAAACCTGGATTATTCGTATTATGATGAATAACTGTTACCGGAAAAGAGAAAAGTCAAGTTTTAAGAACGAAATTATGCAAGATGCAAACGAATATTCAACTCCCATGTTTACAAGCCGAAACAACGATACAGACAAAATTATCCAGAACCGTGAGTTGGGGCATATCATTGAAGAAGCACTTGTAAAGATTCCAATGGATTACCGCATGGTTTTTTCCTTAAGAGAAATAAACGGCTTGAATGTTTCTGAAACCGCAGAAATGTTAGAAATTAGCGAATCTAACGTAAAAGTGCGGTTAAACCGAGCTAAAACAATGCTGCGAACCGAAATAGAAAATGCGTATTCTGCCAGTGAATTATTTGAATTTAATTTGATTTATTGCGATGCCATGGTGGAAAACGTGATGGAAAGAATCAATAAACTCTGAAACTGTAATAAAGCAGAATGATACAACGGGAATTTGCATACCGAGCTAAAACTATTCTGGAACCCGATGACAATGTCATTGGCCTGGCTGCGGCCGGTTCATGGCTGACCAATGAACTGGATGAGTTCTCTGATCTTGACCTGATTCTTGTCACCCGGCAAAAGATTTCTACGGACAAAAATTTAATGGTGGAATACGCTAAAAGATTGGGCAATTTTCTCTCCGGATTCACAGGTGAACACGTGGGCGAACCACGGGTCTTAATTTGTCTCTATGACTCCCCCCTTCTACATGTGGACATCAAATTTTTAACGCTTGACGAGTTTCACTCGCGTGTGGAAACCCCTGCCCTGCTCCTGGACAAAAACGGACAACTTGAAAATGCACTTCAAAATTCAGAGGCCCGGTACCCCTACCCCGACTATCAATGGATAGAAGACCGGTTCTGGACCTGGATTCACTATGCTTTACTAAAAGTAGGGCGCGGGGAATATCTCGAAGCATACGACTTTCTGGGATTTTTAAGGACGACGGTTTTGGGACCTTTGCTTCATATCAAAAATGATAATTTGCCGCGCGGAGTCAGAAAAGTAGAAACCGAATTAGAAAGCGATGACTTTATAAAACTCAAACGCACCCTTCCCACATACGACAGGCAATCCCTACTGGACAGCTTGAGAAGCGCCGTAGTATTATACAAAGAACTGCAGACAGAATTGTTTGATCACAGCGTAACTTTGCAAAACGACACGGCCCGGAAAGTGATGGACTATTTTAACAAACTCACTTCACCGCCTCATCTAACCTGAACAAAAATGTATATCCAAAGATATACTTAACAATATGAAAATACCTCAAGAGGAAATCAACGATTCTGATGAAGTATTTAAACTCATTGAAAATGCTTTCATAGACCAACAATACACGGATCACAAAGAGCAGTTTTTGGTAGAAAGGTTACGAAAGTCTGATGACTTTGTTCCTTAGCTACCCTTAGTTGCCGAAATTGACGATCTAATTGTTGGAAAATATCACAGGAACAGTAGAATATCCGAAAGAGTTTTATAAATGAAAATTATTACCGTTAAAAGTATTTTCACGTCACAATCCGAGGGGCACACGTCTGGGGTTCCTACCCCGTGTTTTCAAACGCACTTAGCAAATGCTCATCCAAGTATTTTAAAAGTACCCAGAATAAGGCCAGACATACAGAAGCATTTGAAACATGGAATAAAGTGAATTCAACCTGTGCGTATTCCGATGGCAGGGAAGCAAGAGCGCTCCCGATTTCAGGTGGGAAGTCTGGGAGGCCGCGTATACTTCTATTTCCATGAGCTCGAAGAGTTCCGGTAGCGGCTGAAGCACCACCCTTTTGAAGAACCTGTTATTTTTAAAGTGGAATACAAAAAAATGAAGAAGGAAATCGAAAATACCATTTTTATTGTACAGAAAAATGGCAACAATGCATGACTGTAACAGCCCAACACTAGATTCCATCAAAAATGCTGAAAAAATCTAATACTTTCCTGAGCTATTTGTATATTTGAATGTTAGCATTCAATGTATTACAATCAATTTTGATTTTATGAGTAAAACCAGACAAACAAGAAAATGGTCGCTTGTCAAGTATTTGGTCGAACTACTTATGGTAGCTTTTGGCGTCTTTCTAGGGATTCTCGTTAGTGAGTACAATGCCAAAAATAAAATCAAACAGAACATTTCTGCCTCAAGGGCCTTTATCCTTGATGAATTAGAAGCCAATAGACAAAATTTACTTAACACGGCACATTACCATGAAAAAATTAAAAATGGGTTTGATAGCCTGAAAACTACACTCTCCGAAGACGTGATCTTTTTGCCTTACTTTTCCAGTAACAAGTTCCGGCAAGAACACATCCCTGGATGGAACGGCTTAGGGGTTTTCGAACCGGAAGAGGTAGCCTATGAGAGTGCCAAGATTAGTGGGATATTTCACAGTATGGACGTTAATGAAGTAAAACAAATTTCCTCGGCATATCGACAACTGCACAGCTATTCCGAATTTGGAAAACTCATCAAACAAAAAGTAATTGTGATGGATGCCGAAACTGTTGTGCTGGATGTGGTGGGAATATTAGACATGCTCACCAATGATTTCTTAAACAATGAAAAGTATCTGATTAATGAACTTGATCAAACTATTAAAAAGTTGAAGAGATGAAAGAAATTGATACTTTCCGAGCCGAAATGAAGTAAACAGAATTAAAAGTCATTTGGTTTTATGATACTTAAGAATATCCTCCAGCAATTGAGTCAAAGCCCTAAAATGGGAGACATCAAAAAACTGGCCGCAGACCTCAAAATTAACCATGACCTCGCGCTGGAACTGT
>JBEBRS010000088.1:0-11177 GCA_040394705.1 Leadbetterella byssophila | reverse complement strand
GAGAGGTTCTCCGTAGTACCCACCAGGATTTCCGCCGAGTTTTCGTGCTGAAAACAGACCGAAATATTTTCTTCCGGCGTACGGTATCTGACACTGCGAGAAAACGGATCATAAATGAAAGAACTGCGGTAACGGGCAGAGAACTTCCAGGTTTCTTCGCACTCCCAGCGGTAGTACCGCGCGTTTTCATCGGAGTTGACAGAACTCACATAGATTTCCATGCCCAGGTCTGTTCGCTTATAATCAATTTCAGAAATCTCGGAAGTAGCGTAGGGGGTCACCCAGTCTGAAAGGTATTCTTTTCCGGAGATCACCGCCCGCAAGCGGTACCGGGTATTCATGCTTAGGGCCGGATGGGAGACCGTATAACTCCCAGCCCCCGTAGACAAAGAGCTGGTGTAACTTTCGTTATTTTCCGATTCTATCGCCAGGGTTGCCCCCCGGGCGGGAAGCGTGCTTTCTTCTGCGTTAAGGGGTACCGTATAGCTGAGTTTGAAACGGGAGTTGCCGCTCATATCAATGAAGCCGTCGATGATCAGGATAGGCGTGCTGTCGTCCGGTTCATAATCCGGCGCGTAAGGTTCTTCGCAAGACCAGAACAACAGGGGGATGGCCAGGAATAATTTTGTAAGCGATCGCATTAAAATCTGAAGTTATAGGTGAGGAATGGGATCTGGTGCCCGAAAACCGACAGCATATAGCCTTTGATCTTGCCTTCTTCGGATACATAATATACGGAGAAAGGATTTTTCCGGCCCGTAACATTGTACACGCCCACCGTCCACGAGCTATGCGCCAGCTTTTTGATCTTGTGATTTCCTTCAATATTCATGGAAAGGTCTATCCTGAAAAAATCGGGAACCCGGTATTTGTTCCGGTCGGAATAAAACACTCTTTCCGAACCTGCGAACTCATACTTGGCTACGGGCAGGGTAATGGGCCGCCCCGTGCTGTAGGTGGTATTCATGGAAAAGCTGTAGCGGTGCGTAAAACGGTAGTTTCCTACCATAGTGAGATTATGCGGTTTGTCGAAATTGCTGTTGTAATACTCCCCGTTATTGATGGTTTCGGCACCCGTGGTTCTCTGCTGCACTTTAGAAAGCGTATAGCTGATCCATCCGTTCAGTTTGCCCGTACTTTTCTTGGCCATGAGTTCCACCCCATAGGCCCGGGCTTCCGTACCCAGTACATCGGTTTCTATGGTTTCGTTCATGAGCAATACGGCACCGCTTTTATAATCCAGGTAATTGTGGATACGTTTATAATACACCTCTACAGAAGTTTCAACCCGGCTGGAGGCCATGTTCCGGTAGTAGCCCAGGCTGACCTGGTCACCAAACTGGGGCTTGATGTGCGGGTCGCTGAGTTTCCATGAATCGGTAGGCGTGGCCGCGGTGGTATTCGACAGCATGTGAATAAACTGGCGGAGGGAGTTGTAGCCCAGCTTGACCGAACTTTGGTTGGAAAAGGCATACCTGAGCCCTAACCTGAACTCCGGTCCGTGGTAGGTTTTAATATTTTTCGCCTTGCCGTAATCAATGGTCTCTTCCAGGGTTTCCGTACTCTTGGGAAGGCCGTCGATATAATAATTGACACTCCTCGGCCCCAGGTAATGGTAGAAAACGTAGCGGATACCGCCGTCTATGCTGAGGGCGTCATTCACCATGAATACATCGGAAATATAGAGGGAAGACTCCAGGGCCTGTTCCCTGGCCAGAGAGCGGGCGGAGATAATCGACTCCCCGCCGGTCGGCAGAACGCTGCCGGGTTGAATACCGTACAGCACCGATTGCAGTCCGTAATTGAGTTTGTGTCTTTCGTGGGGCTGATGGTATACGTCTGCTTTTAAGAACGACTGGCGGATGGCGTATTGCATATCGTAAGCATTCACCGGGTTGTGGCGGTCAGCAATGGTAAACCCGTACTGATCATGCCCCAGGGTGAGGATACTGTGGATATTGCCGTTGTATATCCGCTTCCATTTTCCGTTCAGGTTCGCGTTGCGGTAGCCGTAGGTAATTCCGTTCTGAAAAGTAAACTGGTCCCGGCTGGCGTACCCGGTCAGGTAAAATGCGTCTTTGTCGTTCGCATAGTGACTTATCTGCCCGTTAATATCGTAAAAGGAAGCGCTGCTGTTGCGGTAGGAATCGTCCGGAATCACTTGCAGAAGCCAGTCGGAATAGGTACTCCTGGCCCCCACCAGGAACTGGGTTTTTTCCCCAATGGGGCCATCCAGGGACACCCGGCCTGTGAGGAGGCCAATGCCCCCTGCTCCGGATAGTTTATTCCGGTTTCCTTCTTTTCCTGCTACATCCAGCACAGAAGAAAGGCGGCCGCCGAAACGGGCCGGAATACTGCTTTTGTACAGTTCCACCTGGTTTACGGCATCCGGGTTAAAGGAAGAAAACAGTCCGAAAAAGTGGGAAGGGTTGAAAATGGTGGCGTCATTGAAAAGCACCAGGTTCTGATCGGTGGCGCCGCCCCGTACATTAAAACCGTTGGCGGCTTCTCCCACCGTTTGTACGCCCGGCAGGGTCAGGATCACGCTGATCACATCGGCCTCTCCAAAAACGGCCGGGGTTTGTTTGATGGTTTTTATACTCAGTTTTTCCAGGCCCATCTGCATTCTTTTGACCTGGTTTCCGCGTTCGCCCGCTACCACCACCTCGTTCAGGGTAAATACCTGGTCGGTCATTTCAATGTCGAGGCGGCCGCTCTCGTACATCACCACCTGCCGGCGGGTGTCGCGCAGGCCTATGCTCGTAATCAGGAGTACGGCGCGTTCTTCCGGCACAATGATAGAATAATACCCGTGCTGATCGGTTTGTACTGCGGAAGCTTTTCCCAGGATACTCACGGTGGCAGAGCCGATGGGTCCGCCTGTATTTTTGCTTCGGATATAGCCCGAGAGCGTTTTGTCTCCCCTTGCCGGGCGGGCTTTGTTCCCGATTTCAAAGATCCGGTTCTCAATGGAGATGTCTTCGGGCTGGGCCTCCAGGAAATCCTGGATCACCACGTCAGGTACCGCCGGTGCAGAATCAGACTTCGTGCCGTGGATCTCCCGGAACTCGGTCAGGATAAACGCATCGCGCGTGATGTAAATCTTTTTTCGGGGATCGGTAGCAAACCTGAAATTCAAAGGATACAGGACGTCGGCAAGTACCTGGCTCAGGGCTTTGTCTGTGGCCGAATAGGTCACCAGAAGGCTGTCGGTATCCGCAGGCTGGTAATAAAATGTATAGGGGGTCTGTCTTTCCAGGTTTTGGATAAGTTCAGCGAAAGGCGCGGAGGAAAGACGAAGGCTGACCGGGTCATCCTGGGCCAGCGCCTTTGCCGAAAAAAAGAGGGCCAGCCATAAAAAACAGGTTTTCTTCATAGGTAATTGAGGCCGGTTCCGGGTTTCAGTGCCGGGTCATTTGGTTCAGGTAGTCGAGAGCAAGGGCAATGTTTCCCTGAAAGTCTTCGCGGTTTCCCTGGGTTTGCAATAACTTTTTTAAGCCTTTTTTATATTGTTTGTTGATAGAAAGTAAATTCCGGTTGTTTCTAAGCGGTACAAACAGGTCAGCACCGGGTGTTTTCATGAAATATTCCACCGTTTCAAAATAATAGCGTTTTTCATTGACCGTTCGGGGGTCTTTTACTCCTTTCCTGTACCGGGCTACGCTCTTATAGTCGGGGGAATTAAAAACCTGGAGGTAGAAACCGTCTGACAGTCCGGTAGCCGATTCTTTGAGATAGACCACGGTATCTTTGCCGATGGTGAAAAAATCAACCAGCTCTTTGACCACAATCATATTGGTCAGTTCCCCTTCCCGCGTGGTCACCAGCTGGTCATACCGGATATCGTAAAGCAAGGGAATGCCGGTGTAGAGTACCTTGTCAAAAAGGAGGGAATTGTTCTCTGAATTTTCGGTATCCTTAAAAAAAGGTGTGCCGGAAATCAGGGCAGGAATAATCACATACTCTCTTCCGTCATAAATCTTGGAGTGGGTGGTTTGTGCGCTGGAGCTTGTCCATAAAAACAGGCAAAGCAAACCTCCGGATAGCTTTCTCATCAATCTAAATTTTAGCTTTCAGCCAAGCCGAAAGGGCCGGTAAATATAGTATTTCTCTTTGATGAAAAGGTAATCTTTCAGGAAAAGTTTAGTTCCGGGTACCTGCTTCCCCGGAACTAAACGCATCAGTCGGTAATCTCCAGATCAGACTCCACCTCGGTGGTTTGTCCTTTCTGGTCTGTCACGGAGATATGGATATGATAATGCCCTGTGGGGGTATGGGCGGGTATATCAATATGCGTATGTATTTCCCCGTTTTTCTTACCTGTGAGTTCAGGGAACTCCATTTCAAGTTCCCAGTCCGAACCGTGAATGTGGAGTTCCGCTTCGCGGATCGTTCCCTCGGCCATTACCTGGGCTTCCACGTGGAGGTCGCTGCCCCGCACTACCGTCTTGCTGTTTTCATGCCCTATTTCCACATCGGAGATCACCGGTTTGGGGGTTACATCCTCGTCTTTACAGGAAACAAAAAGTAATACGGCAAATAATACTATAGTTATATTTTTCATCTGAGTTATTTGATTTTGATACTCATTGTTTTGATGGTCTGCCAGCCGGTTTTATCCGTCACTCCCACGGCAAAATGGTAGTCACCTTCGTCTTTATCTGCCGGTATACTCACAGGCACGTTAGCCGTATACTGGGTGTTTCCGGCGGGGATTTCCTCGCTTAGGATCAATATAAACGGATTTACTACCTTTTTCACAGGGCCTTCCTCACACTTCTCTTCCGATGTGCTGTGACTGTGATGATCGAAATTATTATGGATGTCCAGCTTAAACGACCCCAGTTCGCGGTTATCGGAAAAGGTGACCACGAACGTGTGTGTTTTCCCTCTTTCCAGTTCCGTACAAGGTTGAGGAAACAATCCTGTGGTGCTGATCACCGGGTAGGTAGTATCAATTTCGGGTTCATTGGAGTCGCATGCCGGAAGCAGCGCCACCAAAAACAATACGTATTTTTTCATTGTTTTATTTTTTGGCTATTAGCCTTCAGCTATGAGCTTTATAGGTCGGTCGACCGCTCATGGCTTTTTTTAGCTTTGAGAAATGACCATAGACGGTAATTCCCTGCATGTATTCCATTTCGTGGATAGCAGGCTCACCGTTTTGTATCAGGAAGCAGCAAAAAATGGCGGTCCGCGCAGTCCCAAACGATGAACGGGTTTGAGGAAGACCCGGGTTTCCCGGTAGGTGTGTAAGGCTACAGGCGGCAGGGTCTCTGCCACAAAGGAGAAAGTTTCCGGGAAAGTATACGAAAACTGATGGATTTCACAAAGTGTACATGTGTGTGCTTCCCCGGCTTTTACGTGCGCATCGGGGTGCAGGAACAGGCCGTGTACCGATATCCAGATCAGTCCGGCGGTGGCCAGGAGTGCCAGGGGTTTCGATATGTGGGCGAGCCTAGATAGCAAAGCTGAACGGTATTTTAAGGTGGACCGTGATGTTCCTGCCGGTTTCGGGGAGGTCAATCAGGCGGTAAAAACTGGTATGGTTCAGGTAGCGGGTGTCCAGAAGGTTATTGACCTGAAGGCTGAGGCTCCAGGGGCGGCCTCCTACCGGGAATTCCGTGCCCGCGGAAAAGCCCCACAGGGTATAGGCGGGGGTTACTTTTTCCGGCGGCACAATGCGGGCCTGCTTCAGGGCATGCCGGATATTTACCGTAAGGTAGCTTTTCCCCGGTTGCCAGGTCAGGCTTCCCGAACCGGAGGGCGGGGGAGAAAAAGGCAGGTTAAACCCGGTTTTATCTCCCGAAAGCTGGCGGTTATAGAGATAGTCGCCGTTGACTTCGGCAGACCAGCTTTTCCCGAAACGATACCGGATCAGGGCTTCGGCCCCGTACCGCATTACCCGGCTTTGGCGGTATTCAAAAACCTGGTTGCCGGCCCCGTACAGGTAGTCGTGCCCGGCAGTAGGGTTCAGGTAAATATAATTGGGGAAATAATTGTAGAAAGGGGTAAATTCGATCTCCAGCGCTTCCGTTTTCCGGAAAAAGCCCAGGTCTGCCTGGTACGATCTTTCGGGCGACAAGTCGCTATTTCCTTTCTCATACCGGAAGTAGTGATAATTTACCCCATTGGCAGCCAGCTCTTTGGCCAGGGGCATACGGAAGCTGGTGCCGAGATTCAATTTGATTTCGGTTTTTCCCAGGGTGCGGTTCGCACCAAGGCTCCAGTTCAGGGTATGGAAAGTACGGCTGATCGCTTCCGCCCGCACCAGAGGCGTGTTGCTTCCTTCCGGTTCAGAAGAAAACCAGTCGGTGTATTCCCGTATACCGATATTCCCGAAATCATAGCGCAGGGCCGCATGAATTAGGGTCTGGCTTTCGATTTTCCATTTGTCGTAGGCGAAAAGTCCCGCCTGGTGCTGGGCATACGCGGGGATCAGGAACCCCCATCCACCGATCTCATTTTCCTGGTATTCATAATTTCCGCCGAAGGTAAGTTCATGCGCTCCACCCGTCATTTTATCGCGGAGGTTCACGGAAAACACGTCCTTGTCGTACAGTCTTTCCAGTTCCGAATCTCCCTCCAGGGGATAGGCAGGGGGCATAAAGCCGTGGCTGACATACGGGCTTTTTTCTTTACGGAGGTTGCGCTGGTAGCCCGCGTCCAGGGTCACTTCGTGGCGCCCCTGAGTGATGACCGTATTGCTCAGCACTTTGAAATGGTTTACCTGCTGGCGGGGGAGTTGTATGTCGCGGTGGGAAGCGTCATGGAGTTCGCTGTCTACCCGCCGGGGTTCCAGGCCGTGGGCGTTGGCGAAGAAGCCGCTTTCGGCAAAAACATTGCTGAAGTGGAGCCGGGTCTGGTATTTTTCCGTGATGCGGCCTGCGGTGAGGTGGAAATTTCTTTCTTTCCCGGCGGAGTTCCGCACGTAGCCGCCCGGTAGCTGCACTTCATAATCGTATACATACACCCGTTCGGTGGGTACGCGGTAGTCGCCGTAGTCGCGGAAAGTAGCCCGGGCATCGGCATACCAGGCGTGTTGCCGTACATTGAAATTCAGGGAATTGCTGAAAGCGTTACCGTTGCTCATGTAGGCGCTGTTCAGCGTGAGGTTCATGCTGTGCAGGGCGGGGGGCAGATGAGGGTTTACCCGGATGATACCGCTGATGGCGTCGGAACCGTAGAGATAGGAGGCCGCTCCTTTCAGGATTTCCACTGACCCCGCAGCGAACTGGTCGATTTCCAGGCCGTGGTCGGCGCCCCACTGCTGACCTTCGTGCTTTACGCCTCCGTCTACCACCATCACCTGGTTAAATCCGAGGCCCCGTATCTGCGGTTTCGACTGCCCGGAACCTATGGCCATGGCGTTCACACCGGGTACTTTCTCCAGGGTCTGCATCAGGCTTCCGCCAAGGTTTTTACGGATAAAATCGGAATTGACCACCTCCACGTTCAGGGCGTTATCTTTCCGGGCCTTTTCGCGGCGGTTGTCTGATACCGTTACTTCTCTCAGTTCGTAGATACTCTCTTCCAGCAGGATGTCGTTCAGGGTGGTATCAGAGGCGACTTCCACTTGCAGGAGAAAAGGTTTGTACTGGGTATGGGTGATCAGCAGTTTATAGGTGCCGGGCGGGAGGGGAGAAAAGCGGAATTCCCCCTGGCGGTCGGTGGTGCGGTGCAGGGAGTCGTTCAGCACCACCACCGCGTTCGGTACGCCGCTTTTAAAATGCACTACCCTTCCCTTCAACCCCTGCCCGGAAGCGGAGGAGAAAGCAAAGAGTAAGAAAATCAAGCGTATACCTTTCATATTTTATTTTTAGCTGTCAGCCTTCAGCTATGAGCCTTGAGCTTGGCGGAAGGCCATCCCATTTCGCATATTCATAACAAATTGCCGAGCCTAACATCTAATTTCTAATGTCTAACATCTAATATCTAATATCTAACATCTAATTTCTAATGCCTAACATCTAACATCTAACATCTAACATCTAACATCTAACATCTCGTAGCTGACAGCTGATAGCTGATAGCTGACAGCTCACAACCCACAGCTCATTCAAGAATAAAATGCAATAACGTTGCAAAAATAGTAAAATTATAAAGTGCAACAATGTTGCAACGGAGTTATTTCATGTATTTTCTTCTTTAGTATCGACCGTTTGCCTAATTTTGAAGATCAAGGCAAATCAGTAAGCAGGATGAATGTGGTTAAAATTGGGGGGAATGTGATCGACGACCCCGCGAAGCTGGCGGGTTTTCTGCAACGTTTCGCCCGTATTCCGGGAAAGAAAATCCTTGTGCACGGGGGCGGGAAGATCGCCACGAAAGTAGCGAAAGAGCTGGGTATTGAGAGCAAGATGGTGGAAGGACGAAGAATTACCGACGCCCCCATGCGGGATGTGGTGACCATGGTGTATGGCGGACTGGTGAATAAGCGCATTGTGGCCGGTCTGCAGTGCCTGGGCTGTAACGCCATAGGACTTACGGGGGCCGACGGGGCCGCCATACTGGCCCAGAAACGGCCGGTGAAAACCATAGATTACGGTTTTGTGGGCGATGTGAAAAAGGTCAACGCACCCCTCATTACGCTTCTTTTGCAGCACGGACTAAGCCCGGTATTTGCTCCCCTGACCTTTGATCCGGAGGGCAATATGCTGAATACCAATGCCGACACCCAGGCCTCTGAAATAGCCCGGGCGCTCGGCGGGACCGAAACCGTGAACCTGGTGTATTGTTTTGAGAAGAAAGGGGTTTTGCGTGATGCCAACGATAACACTACGCTTATTCCCCGCCTCACGCCCGAAACCTATGAGGCTTACAAGGCGGAAGGCATTATCTACGACGGCATGATCCCGAAGCTGGATAACGCCTTTGCAGCGGTGAAGGCCGGCGTGCGGAAAGTGATTATCTGTGAAGCGGATGACCTGGCAGAAGCCGTAGAAGGCAGCGCGGGCACCACCATTGAATTATAATTTTTAGGGTTGGAAAACAAACTCAGGATCGAACTGGCCAACGCCTTGTCGCACGGAATAGGTATTATCCTGATTCTGGCCTTCTCTCCTTTGCTGTTTCTGAAGGCCTATGACAGCGGAATCCCGCATTTGCCCGCCGCGGTGAGTTTTTATGTATTTGGTCTTCTGATGGTGTTTACTTTCTCTACCCTCTACCATGCCACGGAAAACCCGGTGGCCAAATCCGTTCTACGCATCTTTGACCATATCAGCATTTTCCTGTTGATCGGCGGCACGTACCTGCCCCTGGTGTTGCTGCACGCCGATCCTGTCCGGGCCAGGTGGCTGCTCATGGTGCAGTGGGTGGTGATCGTGGCCGGAATTATCAATAAGACGCTGTTTACCGGGCGCTTCCGGCTCTTGTCCAGCCTGGTATACATTGGCCTGGGCGTCATGGTGCTGGCTATGGGCGAAAAGTTCTGGTCCGGACTGCCCGCGCTTTCCCTTTATCTGCTGGTAGGCGGGGGGCTTCTTTATCTCCTCGGTGTACTGTTTTACCAGATCAGAACCTGGCAGTACAATCATTTTATCTGGCATCTTTTTGTACTGGCGGCTGCTATTCTGCATTTTATGTCGGTTTGGTTCGCTTTTTAACGCTCCCTTTTCTTTAAGTCGGCGGAAAAGAGAGGTTAATCTTCATAATCCGGCGGATAATCGCAAGATAAACTCCTGACCGGAAATCAATTGCTATATTTAGCCATATATTTAATTCGAATACTTACTATTAAACAATGAAAAAAATTTTATCAATTGTATTACTGACGGGGCTGAGCCTTGCGCTGAATGCCCAGGAGAAGGTAGATGAAGAAGCGGTAAAGAAAATCAGGAAAGAAGGGCTGGAAAACTCCAAAGTAATGGATATCGCGTTCCATCTGACCGATGTCAGCGGACCGAGGCTGCAAGGGTCTCCCGGCTTTATGCGGGCGGCCACCTATTCCCAGAACAAACTCAAAGAGTGGGGCCTGGAAAATGTGCAGCTGGAACCCTGGGGAGAATTCGGTAAGGGATGGGAACTGCAGAAATGCTATGTGGCCATGACCGCGCCCTACTACAAACCTATCCTGGCCCTGCCGAAAGTATGGACGGCCGGAAGCAACGGACTGCGGCAGGCGGAAGTACTTCTCGTGGACGAAGCGGATACCACGGGCCTTGAACAGTACAAAGGAAAATTCAAGGACAAGGTGGTGTTGCTGTACAGCGATGCCAAGCTGCCTTCGGGCTTTAACCCGGATGTGAGAAGACATACCGACGAAGACCTGGAGAAAATGGCCAAAGCGGAACTTCAGGCCCGGGGCGCCGGACCGGGAGGAAGAGACAATCCCGAATTCCGTGAAATGATTGCCAATATGCGCCGTGCGTCTTATGTATCCAACAAAACCAAGGCCATGGCCTACGAAGAAGGCGCGATCACTTTCCTGAGCATTAACGCAAGGGGGAAAGACGGTACGCTGTTTGTGCAGGGGGGCGGATCGTATAAGGCTTCTGATCCGGAAAACATGCTCGATATGGTGATGTCTACCGAAGATTACCTCACCATTGTGCGCCTGGCCAAAGCAGGAATTCCCGTGAAGATGGAGCTGGATGTAAAAAGCAAGTTTCATACTGCTGACCTGAAAGGGTACAACGTGCTGGCGGAGATCAAAGGCACCGATCCCAAACTGAAAGACGAAGTGGTCATGCTTGGTGCTCACCTCGACTCCTGGCATACCGGTACCGGCGCTACAGATAACGCGGCGGGGTCGTCGGTCATGCTCGAAGCCGTAAGAATTCTCAAGGCCAGCGGGCTGAAGCCCAAGAGAACCATTCGTATTGCATTGTGGAGCGCGGAAGAGCAGGGACTGCACGGCTCTAGAAATTATGTGAAAAACCATTTGACCGATACGGTGAAACAATGGAGCAATGCCGCGGGAGATAAGGTTTCCGCCTATTTCAACCTGGATAACGGTACCGGGAAAATCCGGGGCATCTACCTCCAGGAGAACGCGGCGGCACGCCCTATATTCAGCAAATGGCTGGAGCCTTTCCACGACCTGGATGCTAAAACCGTCACTATCAGCAATACGGGCGGTACCGATCACCTTTCTTTTGACAGGGTGGGCATCCCCGGTTTCCAGTTTATCCAGGATCCTATGGAATACAGCACCCGTACCCACCATACCAACA
>JBEBRS010000087.1:0-11177 GCA_040394705.1 Leadbetterella byssophila | reverse complement strand
CTTAATTCTTCTTGAAAATTCCTTTCGGATCTTCCTTCCGGGCCAGTAGTTCGGCCAGTACTTCGCGGCTCAGCTCGGCGGGGTTCAGTTCGTAGGCTTTATGGAAGTTCTCCCAGGCGGCATCCAGGTCGTTTTCCAGGAGACTTACAATGGTGAGTTGTACAAAAGCGGGTGTGTATTGGGGTTGTATCCGGATGGCATTGTTCAGCAATTCTTTGGCTTTGCTGCTCTCAATGATGGAATGGGTATTTCCGAGCGCCTTTTTGATGTAGACCGTGGCCAGGTCGGTCATGAAAACATACTTCTTCCCGTCTGAAAGCGCCAGTCCCTGATCCATCAGTTCAATGGCCTGGGTATAATTTCCATTCTGGAACTCAATCACACCCAAACCCCAATAGGTATCGAAATTTTCCGGGTTTAAAAGCCAGGCCAGGTTAAAACGGTAAGTAGCGGTTCCTTTGTCTCCTTCGCTCAGGTATTGCCAGGCCATCTTGTTGAAAAATGCACCGGCCTCTTTTCGGCTGGCAAATTCCCGGTCACATTCCGAAAGGAAAAGTTCATCGTTCACCAGCTGGGTTTCGGTTTTTTCATAGTGCCCGAAGAGGGGCAGGTAGTTAATGTCTACACCTGCGGGGGCCGTGCGGGCCACCACCACTACTTTTTCTACGGCTTCTTCCTGTGAAATCACAGATGAGCGGGCGGGAGTTGCCGGCGCGGAAACCTTGGGAGAGTTTAATAAATCGCGGCTCCCTTTCGCCACGTTCCCTGCCGATTGAGACCGGTTAGTGACCTGCGCGAGACATATACTCTGTACTCCAAGACAAACACTAAAAACCAATAATCCTCTCACTTTTTACCCGTTTATTGAAAGCATAAGTAGTAACGCTTTTCCTGTTTAGTTTATTGAGTTCGAATCATTATATTTTAACCGCGGATTGGCCGGTTTGATTTTTATACAATGCAGATAGAATAAGGGTTGAAAAGGCAAGGTACGAAAAAATACGGAATGATGGTATAAAACAGGTGAAAAATACACAGGCGCCTCCCTGCTCGGCCATAAGCCGCTGAGGAGACGCCTGTTAACTCCGGTTCAGCCCGGATGAAATACGGTTTAGAACAGGAAACTGAGTCCTGCGGAGAGGGTCCGGGTTTGCACTTTCCCGTCCGGATCTCCGATATTGGCCAGGCCGTGTGAGTACTGCGCGCTGAAGATCACGCGGTCATTGAAATGAAGGCCTAAACCCGCATTTGCGCCATAGTCGAAGCGTTTGGGGTCCGCGCCTTCCTCTTCCAGGTCATCCAGGTCAAAAATATCAAAAGTAACACCTCCCATTTTGAGCTTTCCGCTAATGGCATAGCCGGCGAACCCGCCCACATAAGGGCTTACCTTCACCGAGCCACCCACCGGAATCTGAAAGCCGATGTTCAGGGGTACCTCTACGAAATTGTACGTCACTTTAACATCTAAGTCTCCCAGGTCTTCGTCTTCCAGACCATCCATTTTCGCACCTTTTACCGAATACAGTACACCCGATTGTACAAAGAGCGGGTTATCAAGGCTGCTGTAGACTACCAGGCCAGCCTGTGGTCCGAAAATACGCTTTACCAGATCAGTTTCGATTTCTTGGGTTACCGTACCGTAGTTAACACCTCCCTTTACCCCGATACGTACTTGGGCAAAGAGATCCGAAGTGCAGAAAAATACGAAAGCAACGAGGACAAACAGTAATTTTTTCATACGTGTATAAATAGTAAGTTGATAATAAATTTTTGCAAAGATACGCGGTTTGCCGCGGAGATATACATTTGTAGATAAATAATTATTATCTGGTACCTGTAAAGGGGTTAAATGTTTTTTGCACAAAACCCGCTAATTTTGTGTTTTAGTACCAACAGGCTATGTGCTTCTGACCGGGTAATCGGTTCCGGTCGTTATGTATATAGATAAATAAGGGCAACTATGTTGACAGCGCAGTTAGAAGGAATAAAGGAACGTTTTGAGGAGGTCTCCCAGCAGATTACCATGCCGGAAGTGGTTTCGGATATGGAAAAGTTCAAAAAAATCAGTAAGGAATATCGAGATCTGGAGAAGATCGTAGAAGAGTATAATGCCTATAAGCTTATCCTGGCGAACCTGGATGAAGCCCGGGAAATTCTGGCTACCGAAAAGGATGAGGAAATGCGAGAAATGGCTAAGATGGAACTGGAAGAGCTGGGCCCGAAAAAGGAGGAGGCCGAAGAAAGACTGAAAGAAATGCTGATTCCGAAAGATCCGAACGACAGCAAAGACAGTATCCTGGAAATCCGTGCAGGTACGGGCGGAGATGAAGCTTCGATTTTCGCGGGCGATCTGTTCCGCATGTACCAGCGTTTCGCCGCCTCCCAGGGGTGGCAGTTTACCGTGATGGACTATACCGATGCCCCCTCAGGAGGCTACAAGGAGATTGTGGTGAGCGTAAAGGGAGAAGATGTATACGGGAAACTCAAATACGAATCGGGTGTACACCGGGTGCAGCGGGTACCCGCCACCGAGTCCCAGGGGCGTATTCATACCTCCGCCGCCACCGTAGCCGTACTTCCGGAGGCCGACGAGGTAGATGTACAGATCAATATGAACGACATCCGCAAGGATACCTATTGTTCTTCAGGCGCAGGCGGACAGTCGGTAAACACCACTTACTCCGCCGTTCGGATCACCCATATCCCCAGCGGGCTGGTGGTGCAGTGCCAGGACGAACGCTCCCAGATCAAGAACTTTGACAAAGCCCTTACCGTGCTTCGTTCCCGCCTGTTTGAAATCGAGCTGGCCCGGCGGAACGAGTCGATCGCGGGCGAACGGAAATCGCTGGTAGGTTCAGGCGACCGTTCCGATAAGATACGGACCTACAATTACCCCCAGGGGCGTGTCACCGACCACCGCATCGGATTTACCGTATATAACCTGCCAGCCGTGATGGAAGGGAACATCGGTGAATTTATGGAGAAACTCAGGTTGGCCGAGAATGCAGAAAAGATGAAAGAAGGAATGGCCGCCGCCTGATGCCTATGAAAAAAACACCTCTTTGTTTAGCTACCCACAACGCCCACAAGGCGGAAGAATTGCAAAGCCTGCTGGGCGATGCCTTTGAAATCCGGACCCTGAAAGATATCGGCTGCTTCGAAGAAATAGAAGAGACCGGCACTACTTTCCTGGAAAATTCATTAATCAAAGCCCGGTACGTTTTCGAAAAATACGGCCTGAATGTACTGGCCGATGACTCCGGCCTGGAAGTAGACAGTTTAGGCGGCCGGCCGGGCGTGTATTCCGCTCGCTATGCCGGAGAACCTTCCGATGCCACAGCCAATAACCGGAAACTGATGAAGGAGCTGGAAGGCGTAACCGACCGGTCCGCCCGCTTCCGTGCAGTAATTACCCTTATCCTCCGCGGGGAGACCCATACGTTTGAGGGAGAAGTAGCCGGGGCCATCAAAGAAACCTTTGACGGGGAAGAAGGCTTTGGCTATAATCCCGTCTTTATCCCGGAAGGGCATGAAAAAACATTTCATGAAATGAGCTTTGAGCAGAGAAGCCGCCTGAACCACCGGGGCCGGGCCATGGAGAAGGTACTGGAGTTTTTGAAAAGCAATTAAGAGAGAGTTAAAATGTATTAGGAGTCTCTGCTTTGACGGGCGGTTATTGTCAGTTCGAGCGGAGTCGAGAACCGATTTTGTGCAACCTAACGCGCTAAAGTATAGATACTCCACCGAAGCATGGACATGCCCATCTTTTATCCCACCCTTCGGTCTTGCTCGCGTTTTATATCCTTCTCCTTAATACTCTCACGCTTGTCGTAGAGCTTCTTGCCCTTCGCCAGGGCAATATCCAGTTTTGCCAGACCCGAGTCGTTGATAAAAATACGGATAGGGATAACCGTTAGCCCTTTGTCGGTAAGTTTATTCTCAAGTTTACGCAGCTCCCTCCGGTGGAGCAGTAACTTTCGCTCACGCAGGGGGTCGTGGTTATAATACGTGCCGTTCTCGTAACGCGAGATGTTCATGTTCTTGATGTACAACTCGCCCTTGTTAAAAAAACAATAGGCATCCGCCATACTTACTTTTCCTTCGCGCAGTGACTTGATTTCCGTACCGGTAAGGACTATTCCGGCCGAATATTCTTCAAGAAAGTGGTACTCAAAAGAGGCTTTTTTGTTTCTTATATTTACGGTTTTCTGTAGCTTCATTTCCTAATAACATCCTAAAGGAGATAAAAAATCCCTGCCTCAATTGTAGTGGCAGGGATTCCGACTTACGTGCTTTCCTAATAATCCAATTGTCTGCTGAAACGCTGACGGAAGGATTAAATCTTCAAGAATTTATATATCAAATTATATTCTCGTCTTAATTCCGGTTGACAAATGTAAATAGCGAAAAATAAATATCCAATGGAATAGAGGATAATTTTATACACGGATAATACAAAGATATCCACATTTTAGGCTTTCGGGCCTTTTTTTTCGGAAGTAGGGGAAAGGAATGAAATAACGTGAAAACAATTTTAAATCAATATTTTACGAAATTTTATAGCCAAATAAGGAAGAAAAATACAGATAAAAGTAAGAGGGAAAAATGTGAATAAAAAGAAATGCCGGTGGAACTATTTGCTGAAAAATTAGTAATATTGCTCCTATTAAACACTAAGTTAAAGCGCCTTTGTTAAATACACCTCTCATCAGTACACATAAAGAGCAGGAAACCGCTATCCTTGTGGGTGTGATTACCCAGAAGCAAAATGCCGTGAAAACGAAAGAATACCTGGAAGAGCTTGCATTCCTGGCCGAGACGTCGGGTGTGAAAACGCTGAAGACGTTTATGCAAAGATTAAACTTCCCGGACCAGAAGACTTTTGTGGGGAAGGGTAAACTGGAGGAGATAGTGGACTGGGTGGCCTTGCACCCGGTGGATACCATCATTTTTGACGACGAACTGACGCCTTCCCAGGTAAGAAACCTGGAAAAGGTTTTCGAGAACAAGAAAGTATTGGACAGAAGCCTGCTGATTTTGAATATTTTTTCTCAGAGGGCCCGGACAGACCAGGCGAAGCGACAGGTGGAGCTGGCCCAGTACAAGTACCTGCTTCCCCGCCTGACCCGGATGTGGTCGCACCTCAGTAAGCAGAAGGGAGGGATTGGTATGCGCGGACCGGGGGAGAAAGAGCTGGAAACCGATAAACGGATTGTACAGGACCGGATCGCGTTTCTGAAAGAAAAGCTGGAGAAGATTGACCGCCAGGCTGCCACCCGCCGTAAAGAACGCGGCCGACTGGTGCGTGTAGCCCTGGTAGGATATACCAACGTAGGGAAGTCTACCCTCATGCGTAAGCTGACCAAATCAGAAGTCTTTGCAGAAAACAAGCTGTTCGCTACCATTGACTCCACCGTGAGGAAAATGGTGTTGGGGCATATCCCTTTTCTCCTGACCGATACCGTAGGGTTTATCCGCAAATTGCCCACCACCCTGGTAGAATCTTTCAAATCTACCTTAGACGAAATCCGGGACGCGGATATTCTCATTCATGTGGTCGATATTTCTCATCCCTCTTTTGAGGAGCAGATTGATATTGTGCACGATACCCTGGCGGAGATTGGGGCAAGAGATAAACCGACCTTACTGGTATTTAATAAGCTGGATCAATACCAGCCGGAGTCGGAAGAGGGGCTTGACAGGCACCTGGCTACGGAGGAAGACCTGAAAAAGAACCTGGAAAGGCTGGAGGCAGGATACCTGAAGAAAAACGCGCGCTATGTAGCGTTCATCTCGGCGGAAAAAAACGAAAACCTCGACAAACTTCGCCACGTATTACTGGAACTGGTGAGGGATAAGCATTTTGGAATTTACCCGAATTGGGACGCGTCCAAAAACGATCTTTTCGACTGGCAAGAGGATTTATCAAACTTATAAATATGCAAAACAAAACCAATTTACCCGCCCTGTACACCCTGGTTATTGTCTGGTTTTTCTGGAGCTTTGTAGCCGCTTCTAACGGGATTCTCATCCCTTTATTCAAAGAAAAATTTGAACTGCAGCAATGGCAGGCCCAGTTAGTAGACTTCGCCTTTTACGCCGCTTATTTTGTAGGTTCGGTCATTTATCTCGCCTTATCGGCCATGATGAAGACCGACATCCTGAATAAGATCGGGTATAAAAACGGTATTATTTACGGACTGATTATCTCTGCCGTTGGAGCGCTTATTTTTTACCCGGCGGCAGAAACCCGCTCTTATTTTCTGTTGCTGACCGCCCTGTTTGTGGTAGGATTGGGGTTTTCGCTTCAGCAAACCGCCACCCAGCCTTTCATGATCGCTTTGGGGCCGCCGGAAACCGGCGCTACACGGATCAACCTGGGCGGAGCGGTAAATAATTTCGGTGGCACCATCGGGCCGCTGATCGTATCTTTCGCGATTTTCGGATCGGTATCTCCGGAGGCGGCTACCCACGCGACCATTGAGTCGGTGAAAGTACCTTACCTGGTACTGGGCGGACTTTTTGTGGTAGTAGCCCTGTTTTTCTGGATCTCCCGCCTGCCCCGCATCACCAATGACGAACCCGTAGAGGCAGGCTTTGGCGTACTGCGCTACCCCCAGCTGGTGTTGGGGATGTCGGCCATATTTGTTTATGTTGGCGTAGAAGTAACCATAGGCAGTAACCTTCCGGAATACCTGAACGAGACCCAGGGACTGGTTTCTTCCCAAGTATCTAAATATGTCTCCCTTTTCTGGGGCAGTATGATGGTCGGGCGCTGGACCGCCTCCGTGGGGAACTTCGGCCTGTCTTCCGCCATGAAAAACCTTTTATGGGTGGTGGTGCCTCTGGCAGCCTTCGGCATAGTATTGTATGTGATCTCTATCGTAAACGGCGATGTGAGTGACCTCTATCCTTACACGTTCTGTGTCATCATCATGATTGTCTCCTTTTTTATGGCGAGAGAGAAACCGGTCAAAACCTTATTGATCTACACCGGTGTGGGGGCTATAATGACCCTGATCGGTGTGTTTACAGACGGTCCCCTGGCCCTGTATTGCCTCATTAGCGGCGGTTTGTTCTGCTCTATTCTGTGGCCCAGCATTTTCTCACTCGGGACAGCCGGACTGGGCAAGTATACCAACCAGGGCGCGGCCTTTATGATCATGATGATTCTGGGAGGAGCGGTGATCCCCGTAGTGCAGGGCGTAATGGCCGATGTGATCGGTATACAACTCTCGTACCTGCTTGCCGTAGCGTGCTTTTCCTACCTGTTCTGGTTCGGAATCAGGATCAGGAAAGTATTGAAAAAACAGAATATCGATTTCGACCAGGATGTAGCGAATACAAGAGCTGGACATTAATATTCCAAGAAAAGAGTGGATTTTTCCACTCTTTTCTTTTAAATACCGTGAAAACACCCCCCTCAAAATCCGTGTTTATACCCTGAAAAATCTCTTTTATATGTACGACCTTTGTAAAAAAAATGCGTGCATGAAAAGAGTGGAGTACAATACGGCTGAAATCATGTTTCTTTCCGCGGATATTAATTATTCGGAAATCTACATGAAGAACGGAGAAAAAATGCTCTCCAGTAAGACCCTTTTAAAACATGAGGAAAGGCTGGATAGCTTTATCCGGGTGAGCAAGAAATACCTTGTGAATCCGAAATTTGTCAGCGATTACCACCTGAAAGGTAAGTCTATGCAGATTACCATGAGAAACGGAGAACACATGCAAGTTTCAAGAAGAAGGGTAAAAAGTGTTCTGTCAAGTATCGTATAATACCTGACAGACTCCTTTATAACTTAGTAAGTGCTTCTTCGATGGCTTGAATCCGGGCTTCCGCATCGGCCAGTTTAGCCTTTTCCCGCTCTACCACTTCCGGTTTGGCACTAGCTACAAACCTCTCATTAGAAAGCTTGGCCTGTACAGATTGCCGGAAGCCTTTGGCATATTCCAGTTCTTTGTGCAGGTTTTCCTTTTCCTGCCCGGCATCCAGGCGACCGCCCAGGTCCAGGCCGAATTCATCTCCCCTGATCACATGGGTGAGTCCGGATACTTCCTCCGCATAGGCAATGGTACTGATATTCGCCAGTTTCCGAATGAGGAACTCCAGATTAGAATAGCGCTCCTTTTGCTTAGTCTTTACCGAGAGGGGCAGGCTTTCTTTGGGCGAAAGCTGTTTGTTTTGCCGGGTATTCCGGATCCAGGTCACCAGTTCGCTCAAGATTTCAAAGTCTGCTAAAATATCCGCGGAGGCTTCACCGCCTTGGGGAAACGACTGTATACAGATGGAGTCGTTTTCATCACGCGGAGCTAGGTTTTGCCAGATTTCTTCCGAAATAAAAGGAATCCAGGGGTGGGCCAGGCGCATGAGTTCATCAAAGAATGCTATGGTGGCGTCGTAGGTCGGCTTGTCTATCGGCTGTGCCTGCCCGTCGGTATAGGCGGGTTTTACCATCTCCAGGTATTGGGAACAGAAGTCGTTCCAGATCAGGTTATACGTAGTCAGTAAGGCGTCTGACATCCTGAATTTTTCGTAGTGTTCTCTCACCTCGGCAATGGCTGCGTTCAAACGGGCGCGGAACCACCGGATAGCAGGGGCCGAAGACTCTCCCTCTCCTACTTCCCAGCCTTTTACCAGGCGGAAGGCGTTCCAGATCTTGTTGGAAAAGTTTCTGCCCTGTTCCACCAGTTTTTCGTCGTAGGGCAGGTCGTTACCCGCCGGAGAGCTGAACAGCATGCCGGTGCGTACCGCGTCTGCCCCGTATTTTTCAATGAGGTCAAGCGGGTCCGGGGAGTTGCCCAGAGATTTAGACATTTTCCGTCCCAGTTTATCCCGTACAATACCGGTGAGGTATACGTTTTGGAAAGGGTAGGTGCCTTTGTATTCGTATCCGGCAATGATCATCCGTGCCACCCAGAAAAACAGAATTTCCGGCGCGGTCACCAGGTCATTGGTGGGATAGTAATATTGGATATCTTCATTTTCCGGATCTTTGAATCCGTCAAAAACGGAGATGGGCCACAGCCAGGAGCTGAACCAGGTATCCAGTACGTCTTCGTCCTGGGTGAGGTCTCCCAGTCCTTTTTCTGCAGCCTGAGCCAGGGCCTCTTCCTGGTTTTTGGCCACAATCACGGTACCGTCTGCCGCGTACCAGGCCGGAATACGGTGTCCCCACCAGAGTTGGCGGCTGATGTTCCAGTCGCGTACGTTTTCCATCCAGTGGTTATACGTATTCTTAAATTTCGGCGGAATCAGGCGGATCGTATCGTTCATCACGTTTTCCCAGGCGGGCCGGCTGATATCTTTCATTTTCAGGAACCACTGCAAAGAGATCCGGGGTTCAATAACTGCTCCGGTTCTTTCGGAGGTACCTACGTTGGATTTGTATTCTTCTACCTTCACCAGGTTTCCCGCTTCCTCCAGCATTTTGACGATTTTCTTGCGGGCTACGAAACGGTCTTCTCCTACCAGTATTTGCGCTTTTTCATTGAGTTTGGCCTCCTCGGTGAGGATGTCTATCACCTCCAGGTTGTGCCGTTCTCCCAGGGCAAAGTCGTTTTGGTCGTGCGCGGGGGTAACTTTCAGGCAGCCGGTTCCGAAGTCCATCTCTACGTATTCGTCGGCAATTATCCTGATCTCTTTGTCGATCAGGGGAATCATCACCGTTTTGCCTACCAGGTGGCGGTAGCGTTCATCGTTCGGGTTCACGCAGATGGCTGCATCGGCCATGATGGTTTCGGGCCGGGTGGTGGCAATGGTCAGGCCGTCTTCACTTCCGGGAAACCGATAACGGATATACACGAGTTTAGACGCCATTTCCCGGGTGATCACCTCCTCGTCAGACACCGTGGTTTTGGCCTCCGGGTCCCAGTTCACCATGCGGTAACCGCGGTAAATTTTTCCTTTGTTATATAAATCCACGAAAACCTCAATCACGGCATCGTACAGGCTGGGTTCCATCGTGAAACGGGTGCGGTCCCAGTCGCAGGAAGCCCCCAGTTTACGAAGCTGCTTCAGGATAATCCCCCCGTATTTTTCGGTCCATTCCCAGCAGTATTCCAGGAATTCCTGCCGGCTTAGATCGGCTTTGTTGATTCCTTTTTCTTTCAGCATGGCCACCACTTTGGCCTCTGTAGCAATTGAGGCGTGGTCGGTGCCCGGTACCCAACAGGTCTCCTTTCCTTCCATGCGGGCTTTCCGCACCAGTACGTCTTGTATGGTATTGTTCAGCATGTGTCCCATGTGCAGCACCCCGGTCACGTTCGGGGGCGGGATCACCACGGTATAAGGTTCTTTATCGGGATTGGGTTTGGAACTGAAAAATTTATTCTTTTCCCAATAGGCATACCATTTGTCTTCTACGTCTTTCGGACTGTAGGTTTTTGAAAGTTCCATTACTTAACGATTCAATAATTTGCAAAAATAAGGAAAATGTTGATACCAACGGAGGTCTTGTCCTATTCCCAGTGCCAGACCCGTTCGGGGGTAATGCAGTAATCCATCCGTATATCAAGGGGGGAGGCGTCACTGATTTGCTCCACGGGGGGCAGGAGGGAGAGGCCGGTTTTGGTGGTGTGGGTACCGGCGTGTAACAAAAAGCGGTCGTAATACCCTTTGCCGTAGCCCACGCGGTGTCCGCTTTTGTCAAAAGTAAGCAGGGGAATCAGCACCAGGATATTTTCACGGCGGAAAGTCCGGAAGAAGGCGGCGGAGTCCAGCGCCTCTGAAACGTCGGCGGGTTCGTCTATGCCCCAGCGGTTCTTTTTCAGGTCGGAAGTATAGGGGGTGTGCAGCATTTCTCCGTTTTCGAGGCTTTTGGAGATATAGATATCGGCAGGGAAGTCCCTTTGCAGGATTTCCAGGAGGGGAAGGGTGTCGGGCTCACGATTTTTACGGATGGGCAAGAAGAGGTGAATTACGCTGTAGCGGTGAATGGCAATCCGGCTAAGGAGAAGGGAGGTGATCTTTTGACTTTGGGCAAGCACTTCTTCCGGTGTCAGAGCCATTCTCCTCTTGCGGGCTTCCGTACGTATTTCTTTCTTGGTCATCCTTGTTTTTCCGGTAAAGATACGCATTAAGGAAATAAAATGAGGTTGCCAAAACTGACAACCCCATATGTAGCTGTGGACTAGTAGAGAAGTTTAAGACAGCTGTGTGGGGGAGTTTTTCG
>JBEBRS010000086.1:0-11235 GCA_040394705.1 Leadbetterella byssophila | reverse complement strand
TATAGCCGCCAACTTATAAATATTTAATACTTTTGTAATAAATTCAAACCATAAGGAGGAATGGGCATATTTGATTTTTTCAGTAAAGAAAAAAAGGACTCTTTAGATAAAGGATTGGAGAAGTCCAAAACCGGGATCTTCGATAAACTGACCAAGGCCATTGTAGGAAAGTCGGAAGTAGACGAAGAAGTACTGGATGAACTGGAGGAAATCCTGATCAGTTCCGATGTAGGCGTGGAAACCACCGTAAAGATCATCCGGCGTATTGAAGCCCGTGTGGCCCGGGACAAATATACCTCCACCAATGAGCTGGACCGTATCCTGAGGGAAGAAGTGGCCTCCTTACTCCAGGAGAACAATTCCCAGGACGTCACCAATAGTTTTGAAACCGAAAACCTGCCCAAACCTTATGTACTCATGGTGGTAGGGGTGAACGGCGTAGGCAAGACCACCACCATAGGCAAACTGGCCCATAATTTTACAAAAAATGGCAAGAAAGTAGTATTAGGCGCCGCCGATACCTTCCGCGCCGCGGCCGTAGACCAGCTTAAGCTCTGGGGTGAACGCGTAGGCGTAGACGTAATAGACCACGGAATGAACACCGACCCCTCTTCGGTGGCCTATGACGCGGTGAAAGCAGGTTTGGAAAAAGGCGCGGATGTCATCATCATCGATACCGCCGGCCGCCTCCATACCAAAGTAAACCTCATGAATGAACTGGGCAAGATCAAGCGCGTCATGCAGAAAGTTTTGCCCGAAGCTCCACACGAAGTCATGCTCGTACTTGACGGCAGCACCGGCCAGAACGCCGTGATCCAGGCCCGCGAATTCACCCGGGTGACCGACGTGAACTCCCTCGCCATTACCAAGCTTGACGGTACCGCTAAGGGTGGCGTGGTGATCGGCATCTCCGATGAATTTAAAATTCCCGTAAAGTACATCGGAGTGGGCGAAAAAATGGAAGACCTCCAGGTATTTAATAAGATGGCATTTGTAGAGAGTTTATTTAACCGGTAGGAACAGACGGTGCCAGCAGGGGCCCGTATGTTGGCAATAACCCGTCTGTGGACAATAATCGGTAACCCCTTGCCATGATTTCCCAAAACAATAAAGCCAACGGACCGAAATCAATAAGCCGTTAAATATCCTGCATTCACTTCAGTAAATCCAAAAAAGTTGCAACTTTTTCGGAATGGATTCCGAAAAAGTTACAACTTTTTTGGAATTCATTCCGAAAAAGTCTAATTTCGACCTGAATCAGAACAAATCTTATGGTAAACCGGATTTTAAGAGAACGAATCCAATCCAAGCTTTTTAAAGGAAAAGCAATCCTCCTCATGGGGGCGAGACAGATTGGTAAAACCACGCTGCTTAAATCGGTTTTCAACGCCAGGGAAGATATTCTATGGTTCAACGGGGACGAAACAGACGTACAAGAACTATTCGCTACCGCTTCTGCTACACGTTTAAAAGCACTTTTCGGCGCAAAAAAAATCATTGTTATCGACGAGGCTCAGCGTATCAGAGACATTGGATTACGTATGAAGCTTATTACAGATTCTATACCGGAAGTACAGCTGGTGGCTACGGGAAGTTCGGCTTTTGAACTTGCCAATCGGGTAAACGAACCATTAACCGGTAGAAAATGGGAATACAAAATGTTTCCGTTTTCATTTTCCGAAATGGTCAGCTATCACGGCCTTCTGGAAGAAAAACGCCTGATCCCCCACCGCCTGGTATACGGATATTACCCAGAAGTGGTTATTAATCAAGGGAATGAGATTGAAATCCTGAAACATCTCTCAGACAGTTATTTGTATAAAGACATTTTAGCCTGGGAACAAATACAAAAGCCCGATAAGTTGCTTCGGCTTTTACAGGCACTAGCCTTCCAGGTGGGTTCGCAGGTTTCTTATAACGAACTGGGACAAGTATGCGGCCTCGATTCTAAAACCGTAGAGAAGTATATTATATTATTGGAACAAACTTATGTAGTGTTCCGCCTGGGCTCTTTCAGCCGGAATTTGAGAAATGAACTTAAAAGCAGCAAAAAGATATATTTCTATGATAATGGGATAAGAAATGCAGTGATCACCAACTTCAACCAGATAGAAAGCCGGGCCGACACCGGCGCTTTATGGGAGAATTTTGTGATTTCTGAAAGGATCAAATATCTCAATTACTCCCAAAAATGGACAAACTACTGGTATTGGAGGACAAAAGAGCAAAAAGAAATTGACTGGGTAGAAGATGCTAACGGGCAACTGACAGCGTACGAAATCAAATGGAATGCTGCGGCAAAGATAAAATCACCCCGACTCTTCCTGGAAGGCTACCCCGGCAGTAATTTTAAAGTGATTACTCCCCAAAACATAGATGAGTTTCTTATGCAGGCCTAAATTATTCCCCACAATCCGTTACCCGGTTTGGATGGCCTTTCGCCTGAAGTACACCACCGAAAACAACACCAATACAAAATACACTATGCTCACGGCATAGGAAATGCCTATAAAGAAATGGAGATTGGATACGCTGCTCTGGAAAAAGTTCTTATAAAACAAGACGCCCAGACTACCAAAGTAAGCGTAATAGTCTGCCAGAGTAATCATAAATCCTACCGTCCCTACATATTTAAAACTGGCCAACATGCGTTCAAAATAAATGCTGTTGCACATGGAATAGGCCAGGTAAGCGCCAAAGCCCGCAGAGATCAGCCAAAAGATAGGATTGAGGTGACCGGTCTGAAACAAGAACGTACTCAGACCTATAATGACCGCCCCTAAAAGTAAGAGCCCCTGGATGATATTAAACGCCTTCCGGTGATTTTTGACTATCTGCATACCGGCCATGATCAGCAGAATGGCCACGGCAATAGGAATCTCCGTTTGGGTAAATAATTCGGGTTTGCCGGTAAAGCCCAGTTCCCGGAACATCTCGGGCATAAAGTTATCCCGGAACTCCCGGTAGGCGGTCAGAATGCAGTAGGAGGCCACAAAAAGCACCATGCCCGCTCCAAATTCGCGCATAAAATTTTTACGCTCAGCACGGTTCATGGGCAGTCGCTCGGCGCGGTCCTGCTTGTCGGCCTCACTCGGTGCCGGAACCTGCGCAAGGAACCACACGCAGATTAATAAGGGCCCGTACATGATCACATCGGCAAGGAAAGGCATCCGAAACTCGTCTGTGGTCAGGTTTTTGAGTACCCAATTTCCCACGGTTTTGGCAAACCCGGAACCCACAATAAACGATGCCGTCAACGCCGCTACCAGGATATCCGTACTCTTACGGCCTTCCAGGAAGCCCAGAATTACGCCATAGAACAGTCCCAGGGGCAGGCTGGCAAAAAACACAAAAACCAGGTTATACGGAGGCGGCGTCACCGAAAACAAAAACATGCTGATCAGGGAAAGACCGGTAAATAGCAGCAAGTTCCTGGCCCTCTGCTTCGGTTTCATTTCCGATACGATCTTCACACCCATACCCTTGGATACCGCGAAACCCAGCACCTGGGCTGTAATGATGAGAATCTTGAAGTGTACGCCAAAAAAATACAGATCGTCATACGTAGCAGCCGTATACGCCCGCCGAAAAGGATAAAAACACAGATAGGTGCAGAAAGCGGCCAGGGCCGCGAAGAGCGTGATGACCCATGCAGGACTCTTCTCAAGACGTGATTTTATCAGGTTACTCATTCATTTTTATATTTGTCCCGCGGCATACCAAAGCCCCGCCTGAAAATTACCTGCTTTTAAAGATCTTTACAAATATTTCATATAGGTGCCGAGGTCTTTGTCGCCCCGACCTGAAAGGCCGATCACCACTTTTTCCGAAGGCTCCGCGGAGATATACTTCAATGCTGCCAGTGCGTGCGCCGACTCTATCGCCGGGATGATGCCCTCCAGTTTGGCCAGTTCAAAACCGGCCTGCATGGCATCTTCGTCCGTAATGGCCATAAATTTCGCCCGGCCGCTTTCCCACAAATGGGCATGCAGAGGGCCAATGCCGGGGTAGTCCAGTCCCGCTGAAATGGAGTGGGGTTCCACCACCTGCCCGTCGGCCGTCTGCATCAGCAGGCTCTTGCTTCCGTGCAGGATGCCCGGTTTTCCCAGGAAAGTAGTGGCGGCCGATTTCCCGGACTCCACGCCCAACCCGGCCGCTTCCGCCGCGATGATTTTGACGTTCTGGTCGTCGAGATAGTGGTAAAATACGCCTGCGGCGTTGGATCCTCCGCCTACACAGGCCACTACGTAATCGGGCAGCGCAGACCCCGTCTGCTCTTTTAGCTGTCGCCTGATTTCCGCGGAGATCACCGACTGAAAACGGGCCACCATATCGGGATAAGGATGAGGCCCTACCACCGAACCGATGATATAATGCGTATCCACAGGGTGGTTAATCCAGTGGCGCATGGCTTCGTTCGTGGCATCCTTCAGGGTTCTAGAACCGCTTTTGGCCGCTCTCACTTCTGCACCCAGCATCTTCATTCGGGCCACATTGGGCGCCTGGCGTTCAATATCTACCTCCCCCATGTACACAATGCATTCCAGTCCTTTCAGCGCACACATGGTGGCCGTGGCTACACCGTGCTGACCCGCCCCCGTTTCCGCCACTATTTTCTTTTTGCCCAGGCGCTCGGCCAACAGGATCTGTCCCAGGGTGTTATTCACCTTATGCGCACCGGTATGGTTCAGGTCTTCGCGCTTGAGATAGACTTGTGTACCAAATTTTTCCGACAATCTTTCGGCCAGGAACAAGGGTGTGGGCCGGCCTACATAGTCACGTAAGAGCCGCTGAAATTCGGCCTGGAAAGCCGGATCATTCATAATGCTGAGGTAGTTCTGCCTGAGCTCTTCTACATTGGGGTACAACATTTCAGGAATAAATGCTCCCCCGAAATTCCCGTAATATCCCCGCTCATCTACTGTGTATTTGGTCATAATGCTTCGTGATTTCTTACTTTTTTTATGGCTTCTGCTACCGCCCGCGCATCTTTCACCCCCGCCGCCGTTTCGTACAGGCTGTTGATATCCACACCGGCAAACAGCGGATGCCGGAGTTTAAGCAGCTCCCCAAGATTTTCGTTGGAGATACCCCCCGCTACCAGAAAAGGGGTTGTACCCTTATATTTCGATAAAATGTCCCAGTCGAAAGGCATTCCGTGCCCCCCGTAACCGGCTCCCTTTGTATCAAACAGGAATAAATCTGCCTTTCCTTCAAACTCCCCCACTTCTTCAAAATCAAACGCGGTGTCTACCGCAAATGCCTTGATCACTTTCAGCCCCGCCGCTTTCACCTGTGTACAGAATTCCGGCGTTTCGTTGCCGTGCAACTGTACCCCGGTCAGTCCGTATTGCCGGGCCAGTTGCTCCACCTCCTCCACAGAGGCTTTGACAAAAACCCCGATTTTCTGAATTCCCTCCGGGAGTGCAGGCATCACAAAATCCTTGCCCACGTATCGCGGCGAGCGCTCGTAAAAAATGAACCCCATAAAATCGGGGGGCAGTTCCGCTATCTCGCGGATGTTATCCCGCAAACCACAAACTTTGATTTTCATCGCTATTTCTTTCTCGCAGAATTTATAAACGCACCAGTTGCTCCCTGAACTCCCTCAGGCTGTCCGCCGGATCCGCCGTTTTCATAAAATTTTCACCCATCAGGAATCCCTGGTACCCCACTTCCCGTAACCGCAGCACCGTTTCCGGCTGGCTGATGCAACTTTCCGATATCCTCACTACCTCCGCCGGCAGATGGGCGATAAGGTCCAGGGAGGCATTCACGTTGTTTTCCGCAAAATTCTTCAGGTTCCGGTTATTCACACCCAGGATGTCTACATAATCCAGCGGACTCCGCTCCAGCTCTTCCCGGTCATGGATTTCGAGCAAGACCTCCAGGTCTAACTCCCGGGCCGTCCGGCTAAGGTTCAGGATCTCCTCCGAAGTAAGATTGGCCGCAATCAGCAGGATTACGTCTGCCCCCCAGGCCCTAGCCTCGTGAAGCTGGTATTCGTCTATCATAAAATCTTTCCGCAGCAAAGGCGTTTCAGGGGCCACCGCCCGCGCCCGCGCCAGATCCGCCCCACTTCCCCCAAAAAAAAGAGCATCTGTGAGCACGCTGACGCCCGCCGCGCCCCGGGCCGCATATCCCCGCACTACCTCTTCTACTGACGCCCCCGGGGAAATATCGCCCTTCGAGGGCGACTTCCGCTTAAATTCAGCAATAATACCCGGCGCTTCCCGCAAACGCTGCTTTAAGGACAAAGTATCACGGGTATAATACACCGCCCTTTGCAATTCCGCTAGCGGTACCTCCGCGCGGGACTTCCTCACCTCCTCCCGCTTATTCGCTATGATCTGATCTAAAATGGTCATAATGCAAAGATAAGGGATAGTTCGGAATACTTTAGTTCCGAGTGCTGAGTTCCGAGTGCTGAGTTCCGAGTGCCGAGTTCCGAGTGCCGAGTTCCGAGTTCTTAGTGCCGAGTGCTGAGAGAGATCAATTACGAATTACGGACAACGAAACACTCCCAACCCGGAACTCACTACTCACTACTCACTACTCACTACTCGGAACTCGGAACTCGGAACTCGGAACTCGGAACTAAAAATATTTCCCCCAACAGTGCAACCCACATCCCCTTATTTCGCATCTTGTAAATGAAAACTCGTTTTATGGCAAGAATATTACCCCTTTTCAAAACAGAGCACGACCTCGCCCGGGCCATCATCCGCGGCGAAGGAAACGCCCAGCGTGCTTTCTATGAAAAGTATTCCGGGAAATTCCTCGCCATCTGCTGTCGCTACATCAAAGACCGAATGGCCGCCGAAGACGTGATGGTAGAAAGTATGATGCGGATTTTTGAGAAGAGCAGCCAGTTCGACTTCCAGGGGAGTTTCGAAGGCTGGAGTAAACGGTTGGTGGTGAACCAGGCCCTGGGCTACCTGAGGAGCCACAAGATGATGGAAACCGGCACAGAAGGAATGCTTGAAGCGGCTGGCGGCGTGGAAAGCCACCTGGAGGCTGAAGACCTCCTCCGCCTTGTTCAGCAACTGCCGGCAGGCTACAGAACGGTATTTAACCTGTACGCCATCGAGGGGTATTCGCACGCCGAAATCGCGGAACTTCTCGGAATTTCGGAAGGAACGTCCAAGTCCCAGCTCAGCCGGGCCAGGGCTACCCTTCAGGAACAATTAAATAAATTTCAGTTAACCTCTAATTTTTAAGGATCATGGATGAACATTTTTCGAAAAAACTAAGAGACTTGGAAATCACTCCTTCCGAACGGGCCAATGCGCTTTTCCGTAGCCGGATGGAGCAGCTTTCCCCCCCAAAGAAAGAGAAAAAAACTACACCGTATTGGGCTACCGCCGCGGCCATAATCATTGCACTCGGTTTCCTGTTCTTCCTGCGTTTCCTGCCGGGTGAGAGCAGCACAGCGGTAAACTTTCCGGCAGAAGAAACCACCACGGAAACTTCCCGGGAAACCCCGGTGGAACTTCCGGCGGTACTTTCGGACAAAACCGAAACTCCCCTGGCGGAAGTTACTCCTCTGCCACCGGTAATACAACCGGCTCAGGAAGTGAATACCCCATCCGTCACTGTTACGGAAGACCGCGCTCCTGAAAAACCCTTGCGGGCCGACCTCCCCAAACTAAGCCCGGAGATCAGCTACCGGTACCAGCACGTGGGACTTACCGACTTCAGCCTCCTGGATGTACACATGGCCCTGGAGCTGGAAACCGACCGCCCCGCCCCGGACCTCACCGTCGCCGGGAAACCTCTCCCCCTGCTGGCCAGGGTGGTGCGGGAAGTGAAATACGTAGCCAACGGTGAAAAACCCGACCTCGACCGCGCGGGTTTAAAACCGGCCGCTAACGCCATTGCCTACAACCAAAGCGGGCTTCTGGCCAACGAATCCCGCCAGGTAAAAGAACGCATTGACCAGTTTAGGGAAATCTTCCGATAAAAAATTAAAACAGCACCGATCTTTGAGCGTAGCGCACCCTGAGGAACCGGACTTCAGGCGTACGTACCTCCCGCTTAAAACTCATCATTCAAAATTACTACAATGAAAAAGTTATTATTCCTCTCCCTCCTGCTTAGCGCATCGGCCTTCGCAGCCCCGTCAGATACCACCATTATCGAGTATAACGACAACGTCTTTCATAAAAAGATCAAAGTAAAAAGCGACAAAACTTTTGACGTGGTTTACCCCCGCGTGCTGAACCTCCGCCAGGTGCTGCAAGCGTTTCAGGTAGACTCCTCCGAAAGAGAACGCGTCTGGCTATTGCTCCAGACAAGCCAAAACCGGCGCGATACGCTGATGGCGGTGAGCCGCACCGGCGACAAGGTCACCGTCATTACCCGTGACCTCTCCCTGGCCGTTCATGCACCTGACGATGAAATCGTAACCTTCGAGTCTAATGATACCAAAGATTTCGATGTCAGGATCTCCACCGATAACACCGGCCCTTCCAGGAGTTACCGCTCCGGACGCTTCTTCTCGCGTACCGACTTCGCCTTCTACCTGGGACTGAACAGCTATACAGGTCAGGAAGACCTTGCTCCGGATAACCTGAATGAGCTGCGTTTGTGGCCTTCACGCTACGTGGCGCTGTCGTTTCGCGGGAACGCCACCCTGGCCAATTCCAACAAAGCTCACCTCGTACTGAGCTATGGACCCGAATTCGCCTGGCACAATTTCATGCTCCACAACAGCCATGTGCTGCAATACGAAAACGGACAGGCCCGCTTTGCGGAAAGCGCCCAGACTACCGCCAAAAGCAAATTTGTAATTCCCCACGTGAACTTCCCGGTGTTACTGAATCTCGGGCTGAAGAAAGAAGGCTTCCGCATAGGCATAGGCGGTTATGTGGGCTACCGCATCGGAGGCTACACCAAAGTGGTGTATAAAGACAATAAAAGCAAAGAGAAATACAACGAGTCTCTGGGGCTTAACGACCTGAAATATGGGCTTACCGCAGAAATAGGACGCAGGAACGGCGGCGCACTCTTCTTCCGCTATGACCTGAACGAACTCTTCCGCTCCAGCCAGGTGACCCCGAAAGATATGCAGGCCTTTAGCTTTGGGATCAGGTTTTAGAAGAGGGCTTCGGTACTTTGGCAAGCTCAGTACAGGCTGAGCTTGCGAAGTACCGAAGTGTCCGCTTACACCTCCTGAGATTCTATAATCGTCACCTTTTGAATCACATCGCCCTGACGGATTTCGTCAATGATGTCCACCCCTTCCACTACCTTCCCGAAACAGGTATGATTCCGGTCGAGGTGGGCCGTATTCTGGCGGTTATGGCAGATAAAAAACTGGGAACCTCCGGTGTTTCGGCCCCGGTGGGCCATAGACAGCACGCCCCGGTCGTGGTATTGTTTCACCCCGTCCAGCTCGCAGGGAATGGTATATCCCGGTCCGCCCGCACCTGTGCCGTCCGGACAGCCGCCCTGTACCATAAATCCCGGAATCACCCGGTGAAATTTCAGCCCGTCGTAGAATCCCTTATTCGACAGATCAATGAAGTTCTGCACCGCCAGGGGCGCGTCATCGTCGTAAAATTCAATTAACAAAGTCCCCTTGTCGGTGACCATTTCCGCTTTCCGCATATCCTATAAATTTGATGGTTCTTCTGTATGTCCCCCTTTCCGGATGGAGACTTCCTTCACGAGCTTTACCGCATTCAGGTAAAGCACCAGGCTTAGGGCCTCCGTAGGGGCCTGCATCTGGGCACACTGAGGGCCCGGCTCCAGGTAGTAGACAAAAATCTTTTCGTTTCTCCGGTCCAGTACCTGGTAATCGTACCGGCCAATGGCCTCGAAGATCTCATTCTCTGAAATCCCGGTAAACCTGTCCTGGTACGTTTTCAGCAGTTCGATCTGCTTTTCCCTTCCGCCGTTACATCCGGCCCGGTCGCCTTTAAATGCTTCCCCGTCCAGCCCCGGTATTTCCAGGGGATCGGTGTAGGAACACCCTGCAAGCAAAAATATAATCAGCCAAATTTTGTGTTTCATGCATATAAATTTTTCGCCAAGCGGCGAACCGCTGTTACTAATCAGAAGTTAGCTATCTCAGACCAATTGTACATCTAACTTCTAATTTCTAACCTCTAATCACTATCTACTCCTGGAAACTTCCGACCACCGCATTCGCAATAGACAACAGGAAACTGAAAATCAGGGCACTGAAAAAGCCGCTTACCCCAAAACCGTCTACCAGGTAGGCACACAGGTACACCACCGCTACTGAAATCACCAGGGCAAAAAGCCCGAGGGTCAGGAACGTGATGGGCAGGGAAATCAAATGAAGCAGAGGCTTCACAAAGGTGTTCAGGAGGCTCATTACAAAGGCCACAATCACACCGGTAGTCAGGGTATCTACGGTGATCCCGCTCAACAGTTTGGGCATTAAATACACGAGGGCCCCGGTCAGTACGAGGCGAATGGCATAATTGATCATGCGTTATGTCGTTTAATTAAAACATCCAGAACTTCGTCCAGCTCTACCCCTTTGGCTTCCAGCAGTACCAGGTAATGGAAAAGCAGGTCGGCCGCTTCGCCCAAAAACAGGTCTTTGTTATCGTCTTTCGCCTCAATCACCAGCTCTACGGCTTCTTCCCCCACCTTTTGGGCCACTTTATTTATTCCTTTGGCAAAAAGAGAGGCGGTGTACGACGCATCCGTCGGGCGCAGTCTCCGGTCATGGATAATCTCCGTCAGGGAGCGGATGAACGCCACTTTCCCTTTGTTTTCTTCTCCCCAGCAGGTGGCATCGCCGGTATGGCAGACGGGGCCTGCGGGGATGGCCCTGATCAGGAGGGAGTCGCCGTCACAATCTACGGCGTGGCCGATATACGCCAGGTAGTTCTCCGAGGCCTCCCCTTTGGTCCAGAGCCGGTTTTTAGAGCGGCTGAAAAACGTGACCTTACCGGTTTCCAGGGTATACTGCAGGGCTTCTGCGTTCATATATCCCTGCATAAGTACCTTAGCGGTAAGGTGATCCTGAACAATGGCCGGGATCAGCCCTTTGGAAAAGTCTGGTTCTCTTGTCATATCTGACTACAATATTAGCGATTCAATTGAAGAAACGGATAAAATTTTCCTCAGAAATTTTGACAGAAAAAAAACTCCTTCTATCTTTGCACCCACATTCACGGAGAGAGATTCTCCTTACGAATAGCGGAAGTAGCTCAGTTGGTAGAGCGTAACCTTGCCAAGGTTAAGGTCGCGGGT
>JBEBRS010000085.1:0-11314 GCA_040394705.1 Leadbetterella byssophila | reverse complement strand
CCTGACGAAGGGTTCCTAACGAAGGGTTCCTAACGAAGGGTTCCTGACCAAGGGTTCCTGACGAAGGGCGCCGGGTAGGTCTATCCCGCGAGGGTTTCCCAATCAAGAGGTTTAGTGCATGAAAACCGATCCCTTTATTCTTTTCCTGCTGCTGGTGGTGGCGCTGGCTTGGTTCGTTCCGGGTCCGGCTCACGTGCTTCCTTTGGATACACTGTCCAGCATAGGTATTTCCCTGGTGTTTTTCTTTTATGGGGTGAAGCTGAGTCCGGCAGGAATACGCTCAGGGCTGAGTAATGTCAGGCTCCATCTTGTGGTTCAGGCGTTTACTTTCCTGGTTTTTCCGCTAGCGGCGTTTCTCTTCAAACCCCTTATGGCTTCGAAAGAGGTCTGGTTGGGTCTTTTCTTCCTGGCGGCATTGCCTTCCACGGTTTCTTCCTCGGTGGTGATGGTTTCCATAGCCCGGGGAAATCTGCCCGCGGCCATCTTCAATGCCAGTATTTCCGGCCTGATCGGGATTTTTGTCACCCCTTTGTGGATGAGTCTCTACCTTCAAGGAGGAGAAAGCGATATGTCATCCGTGTATCTCAACCTGCTGTTTGAAATCCTGTTGCCCGTCACGGTGGGGTTGCTGTTTCAGAAGCGTTTGGGTGAAACGGTACAGAAATTCAAGCCCTGGTTTACCCGCTTTGACCAGGCCGTTATCCTGGTCGTGATTTACAAGAGTTTCGTACACTCTTTTGAAAGCGGCATTTTCAGCAGTATTCGTCTTGCTGATCTGGGGATGCTATGCTTTTGGGTACTGCTTCTTTTGGCCCTTATATATGGACTGATCTTTTTTGTGACCGGCAAGCTGGGCTTTAACCGGGAAGACCGGATCACCGCACTTTTCTGCGGTACCAAGAAGTCGCTGGTACACGGAACCGTCTTTTCGAAAGTATTATGGGGTAGCTCCGCTACGGTAGGCATCCTGCTGCTTCCGTTAATGTTGTTTCATGCCCTGCAGATCCTGATCATCGGTATGATTGCCGGAAGGTACGCCCGAAAGGCGGAATAGTGTCCGGAAAACCTGCCCCGGACACTATTGTTTCCTGTAATATAGGTTACTTACTTGCCTATCGCCTTTCTTACTTCCGGCGCTACACGTGTGCCGAACAATTCTATAGACTTCATCATCAAAGAATGGTCAGGTGCACCTACGTCCATGTGCGCGATGAAACGGGTCAGGCCGAACAGTTCGTGCATCCGGAGTATCTTGTCGGTCACGGCGGCGGGATCCCCGATAAACAGCGCACCGTCTTTCGAGCGTCCGCCGTTATACTGATGTTTACTAAAGGGTGGCCATCCCCTGCCGGCGCCTACGCGGTCCATCTGGGCGGCATAGTTCTCAAAATAGGCGTCGTTAACAGGTTCCTCCTCGCTAATAAAGGTATGCGAATGAATGCCGACCTGCATTTGGGCCGGGTCATGGCCGTGGGCCAGGTATTGGTCTTTGTAAAAGTCCATCAGGGGTTTAAACTGGGAGGGTACCCCGCCGATGATGGCCAGGATCAGGGGTAACCCGAGTTTGGCGGCGCGAAGTACCGATTCCGGCGTTCCGCCCACGGCTACCCAAATGGGGAGTTGCCCCTTATTCACCGCCCGGGGATACACGGTCTGATTTTCCATGGGCGCACGGAGTTTGCCCGACCAGTTCACCACTTCCTGACGGTTGATCTTCAGAAGCAGGTCCAGCTTTTCTTCAAAAAGGGTTTCGTAATCTTTCAGATTATAGCCGAAAAGAGGGAAAGACTCTATAAAGCTCCCCCGCCCTACGCCTATTTCCGCCCGCCCGCCGGATATCTGGTCAATGGTGGCGTAATTTTGGTATACGTTTACCGGTTCCGCTGAACTAAGTACAGTGACGGTACTCATCAGCTTGATATTGCGGGTTATAGAAGCGGCCGCGGCCAGCACAATATCTGGTGCAGAAACGGCATAATCGGGGCGATGATGCTCACCCAGGCCGAAAACATCCAGTCCCACTTCATCCGCCAGCTTTACCTCTTCCAGGATTTCCCGCAGTTTTTGTCCTGTATCCTGGGGCTTTCCGGTTACTTTATCAAAGGCCAGATCGCCAAACATTCCTATTCCTAATTCCATTCTTATCGCTTTTTTTGCAAAGTTAGGCCCGAAGCGGGTGGGCGAACATTGATCCATGTTAAGAAATTATACCTATCTTTGACATATAAAATTGCTGACAAAGGATGCAAAAAATTCTTCCTTATATTTTCCTGGTATTTGGTGTACTGAATCTCTACCGTTTTGCCGAAACCTTTATGCAGGACCTTGCCGGCCCGTTTCATTTTTTATTCTGGGAAACCGGGCTTACCGGATACCGGGTCAAGTGCCTGGTTTTCGCTGCGGTGTTCATTTTCGCCTTCTGGGGCAATTATAAGAAGCAAAAGTCGTAAGGCGTGTTCCTCCCAAGTCTGGCTAAGGTTTGATTCCGTATGAGGCTTTGCAGTCGGACCGCGTAGGTTGACCCGGACAGGTCGGGTTTTGTAGCCCAAAATGTGGTTTCGTCTTTGCATTAACATTTATTAACAGGGATTCGGGGGGAATGCGGCCCGGAAAGGCGATATCTTTGCGGTATTGTTATGATACCAGTGCGCGTTTTTTTTTCAAAGCTATTCTCGCTTTTGATGGCATTTCACATCCTTTGGTTGGGTTCAGAGTTCCCTGAAGCTATAGAGGATATGTCGGTGTCGGGCTATACGCTTTCCCAGAAAAAAACACCTACCTCGTCCTTCCTGAAAAAAATAATAACATTGCCGGACATTCCGGATGAAATGATGCAGGAAGAGGTACTGGAATACCCGGACTTTGTAGTATTGACCGTGAAAAACCGGCCGGAACTCACATGGTCTGCCTTCATTCCTTCCGATCAGGGAATCCCCTTCAAAGAATCAGAACCGGATCAGGTTGATCCTGACGCACGGGCTATTCCTCCCGAACATTTATTCTCCTGAATGAACTGTAATGGTTCTTAAGATGTCTTCGATGCGGGAGCAGGCTTCGGAATACCCGGACCGCGACCCTGTTTCATACATCTTTAAGAGCCATCCGTAATGGAACCCATCATACTATTTACTTTATAAAAGATTTCCCTGAAGGAGAGATCTGACCCATAAATATAGCTGTAGCTCAAAGCTCGTAGCTCAAATTTTATACACATGAAGAATCATATTGTTATGGCGGCTATCGTTCTGATGACGATTTCCTGTTCAAAAGGAAAATCAGGAGAAGAAACCGGAACGTCGGAAGATACATTCCTGGTCGCCCATCCTGTCATTAAACCGGCCAATAATCCCAGGGAATTTGTGGCTGAAATTAACGCGAAACAAAACGTAGAAATCCGCTCGAAAATCAGGGGTTTCGTAGAAAAAATAGGAGTTGACGAAGGGCAGTCTGTGAGGAGTGGCCAACTTCTCTTTTCTATTGGCAACAATATTAACCAGCAGGAACTGGTCAAATCCCAGGCTCAGGTAAAGATAGCCGAGGCCGAGTTAAAGGCCATAAAACTGGAGCTGGAGAACGCGAAGAACCTGTTTGATAAAAACATTATTTCAAAAGCCGAATTAGAGCTTGCCTCCGCACGGGTGGAAGCGGCCAACGCTAAAGTAGCCGAAACACGTTCGGATGAAGAGCGGGCCAAGCTGAATGTGTCGTATTCCCAGATCCGGGCGCCTTTTGACGGCATCATTAACCGTATTCCCAATAAGGCGGGGAGCCTGGTGGAAGAAGGTGCTTTACTCACCACCATCTCGAATAACGCGGAGGTCTATACCTATTTCAATGTGTCGGAAAAAGACTATCTCGACTTCGTACTGGGGGCTCAGGAAGGCGTACCCAATGAGGTCACCCTTTTCCTGGCTAACGGTATGGAATACCCGCACAAGGGCATCATTGAAACGTCAGAAAGTGAGTTTGATAAAAGTACCGGGAATATTGCCTTCCGGGCCCGTTTCCCTAACCCTCAGCGACTTCTTAAACATGGAGGAAGCGGCAAGGTGGTGCTTGACAATTTGATAGACGAGGCGCTCCACATCCCTCAGCGCTCTACTTTTGAGGTACAGGATAAACTGTACGTATATGTGCTGGACCAGCAGAATATACTGCAACAACGTTTACTGGAGCCGGTATTGCGCATACCTCACTATTATATCGTGGAGGGCGGAATAGCGCCGGGCGACAGGATCCTTTTCGAAGGTGTACAAAGTGTAAAGTCGGGACAAAAGATCGCAGCCCGTCTTATTGACAGAGAGGAAGTAGAGAAAAGAATTAACCGGTAAGTATCATGTTTCAGAAGTTTATACACCGTCCGGTGTTGTCGATTGTCATATCGGTACTTATTGTGCTTATTGGCGCCATTTCGCTTTTTCAGCTGCCCATTACCCAGTATCCGGATATCGCGCCGCCCGAGGTAAACGTGACCACCAAGTTCACGGGAGCCAATGCCGATGCCGTAGTGAAGGCGGTGATCACGCCCCTGGAAAAAGCCATTAACGGCGTGCCGGGCATGTCGTACATGACTTCGGTTTCCGGGAATGACGGTACCGGACTGATCCAGATTATTTTCCAGGCCGGAACGGATCCGGATGTAGCGGCGGTTAACGTGCAGAACCGTGTGACCGCGGTAATGGATGAACTCCCGGAGGAGGCCATCAAAGCCGGGGTAATTGTGGAGAAAGTACAGAATAGTATGCTGATGTACCTCAATATCCTGAGTGATGATACGGAGCTCGACGAGAAGTTCCTCTATAACTTTGTGGATATTAACATTCTCAAAGAACTCAAACGTATTGAGGGAGTAGGTTTTGCCGAGCTGATGGGCTCGAGAGATTACGCCATGCGTATCTGGCTTAACCCGGAGAAAATGCTGATGTACAACACTTCGGCCGCGGAAGTAATTGCCAAGCTGAAAGAGCAGAACGTAGAGGCTGCCCCGGGGAAAATCGGGGAAAGTTCAGGCAAGGAGGGGCAATCCATACAATACGTTTTACGGTACACCGGGAAAATCAGTTCGAAAGAAGGATACGAGAACCTGGTTCTCCGGAGTAAGGAAGACGGGGAAATTCTTCGTCTGAAAGATATTGCCACCGTAGAGTTTGACTCCCAGGATTACGATGTGCTTTCCAAAGAAAACGGTCAGCCTTCCGGGTCCATTATGATCAAACAGCGTCCGGGAAGTAATGCCAAAACCGTGATTGAGAACATCAAAACGCGGATGGAGGAGCTAAAGGAAAGCAGTTTCCCTCCGGGTATGGACTATACGGTGGGTTATGATGTGTCGGCCTTCCTTGACGCCTCTATTTCCGTGGTGTTGCGGACCCTGGTGGAGGCCTTCCTGCTGGTGGCCCTGGTGATCTTTATTTTCCTCCAGGATGCCCGGTCTACCATTATCCCCATCATCGCCGTACCCGTATCGTTGGTGGGTACATTCTTTTTTATGCAGCTTTTCGGTTTCTCACTGAACCTGATTACGCTTTTCGCGCTGGTGCTGGCCATCGGGATTGTGGTGGATAACGCCATTGTAGTGATTGAGGCGGTACACGCCAAAATGGAGAGCAAGCACCTTTCTCCGCTTAAAGCTACCGAGGAGGCCATGTCAGAAATCAGCGGTGCGATTATTGCCATTACCCTGGTGATGTCTGCGGTATTTGTGCCCGTAGCCTTTATGGAAGGCCCTACCGGTATATTCTACCGCCAGTTTTCCCTCACTATGGCGGTGGCCATTGTACTTTCGGGGGTGACGGCACTGACGCTTACGCCCGCTTTGTGTGCGCTTTTCCTGAAAGACCTGCATGCCGAACCTAAAAGAGGGTTGATGACCCGGTTTTTCAACGCATTTAATAACTGGTATAACGGTATTTCCACGAAATACCAGCGCCTGTTGCGGGTGATTGCTAACCGCAATGTGGTCACTTTCGGGGTGCTGGCCGCTTTTTGCGTGGCTACCGGACTGGTAGGAAGTTTTGTGCCTTCGGGTTTTATTCCTGAGGAAGATCAGGGCGCGTTTTATGCCAATATTACCACACCTTCGGGGGCCACCCTCGAAAGGACCGAGATGGTGGTAGATGCGGTGCAGTCTATTGCCAATGAGATGGAAGAGGTAAGTACCGTTTCCAGCCTGGCCGGCTTCAGCACCCTTTCAGAAGGTACCGGAGCCATCTACGGAATGAACCTCATCAGTTTGAAAAACTGGAATGAAAGAGATAAGTCGGATATGGAGATCATTGAAGACCTGACCCAAAAAACGCGGCATATTAAAGACGCTACCATTGAGTTTTTCCGTCCGCCCCCGGTACCGGGTTACGGTAACTCCAGCGGTTTTGAACTCCGTCTCCTGAACCGGTCGGGTTCAGACGAAATTGACGACCTTCAGGAAGTGACCGACGCCTTTGTGGAAGAACTGAACAAACGTCCTGAAATAGCCAACGCCTTTACTACGTTTGACGCCAGTTTCCCTCAGTTTTTGCTGGATATTGATGAAGACAAGGCGGCTCAGAAAGGAATCACCGCGGATAACGCCATGAGTACCCTGCAAACGCTTATCGGGTCAGAATATGCCACTAATTTTATCCGTTTCGGACAAATGTACAAAGTGATGGTGCAGGCGGCTCCCCATTTCCGTGCCGAACCGGAAGACCTGCTGAAACTGACGGTGAAAAACGAGGAGGGTGAACTGGTACCGTATTCTTCTTTCCTGAATGTGGAGAAGGTATACGGACCCGAGCAGATTACCCGGTACAACATGTACCCGTCTGCCATGGTTAACGGGCAACCTGCTCCGGGCTACAGCAGCGGTGAAGCCATCAACGCCATCCGGGAAGTGGCGGAAACGTTGCCGCGGGGGTACGGATACGACTGGGCGGGAGCTTCCCGCGACCAGGCCAATGCCGGGAACGAGACCTTCATCATCTTCGCCCTTTGTCTCCTTTTTGTTTACCTGATTCTGGCGGCGCAGTACGAGAGCTTCCTGCTTCCTCTTCCCGTAATACTTTCTTTACCGGTGGGGATTTTCGGAGCCTTGTTCTTCCTGATGATCCTGGGACTGGAAAACAATATCTACGCCCAGATTTCCATGGTGATGCTGATCGGTATCCTGGGTAAAAACGCCATTCTCATCGTAGAATTTGCGGTACTTATTCAGAAGGAGCAGAAAGCCAGTCCGCTGATAGCAGCGGTAGAAGCCGCTACGGCGCGTTTAAGGCCTATTCTCATGACCTCTTTCGCGTTTATTGCCGGGCTTATTCCCCTGATGCTGGCTTCCGGTGCAGGAGAGATCGGTAACCGGACTATCGGCTCTGCTACCGTGGGCGGTATGTTAATCGGAACCGTTTTCGGGGTGATTATCATTCCCGGACTGTACGTAGTATTTGCCACCATGGGCCAGAGATTTAATAGAAAATCATGAAAGTAATGAGCAATGCAGCAAACCCGTTTGTCGATAGCTCAAAGCTCACGGCTCAAAGCTAATATAAATACCAATGAAGAAACTATTTAAAGGAATAGGGCTACTCCTGCTGGTGGCAGGGTGTAAGACGCCCAATATCAATTTTACGGTGCCGGAACGAACACTTCCGGAACGCTTTCAACGCTATTCGGACAGCACCACCATCGCGGATATCCGGTGGAAGGATTACTTTGGCGACCCTTACCTGGTGGCGTTGGTAGATACGGCCCTGGCCTATAATCCCGATATGCAAATCGCACTGGAAAGGATAGAGATGGCCAATGCCGGTTTACTGAATGCGCGGGCGGCGCTTCGGCCCACGGTTTCGGGGAACGTTACGCCTGCGTTGCGCCGTTACGGACTTTACACCATGGACGGGGCAGGCAATATAACCACCGAGATTACCCCGGGAAAGATTGTGCCTGCCGACCTGCCTGATTTTTATATCGGCTTACAGTCGTCATGGGAAATCGATATGTGGAAGAAGTTGTCTAACCGCAAAAACGCCGCGTACAGTAACTTCCTGTCCAGCGTAGAAGGCGCCCGTTGGGTCACCACTTCCCTTATTACTGAAATCGCCCTGGCGTATTACGAACTGATCGCCCTGGATAACGAGCGGGATATACTCACCGAAACCATCCGTAATCAGGAACAGGTGCTGGATGTAATCCGGTACCAGAAAGAAGCGGCCCGGGCCAATGAGCTGGTGGTGCAGCAGTTTAAGGCACAACAGCTGAATACCCAGACCCTGGAGCGGGAGGTGATCCAGAAAATCAGCGAAACGGAGAACAGGATTAACTTCCTGCTGGGCCGGTACCCTCAGCCCATAGCACGGAATGAGGCCCTTTTGTTCCGAGAACTTCCGCTGGAGATCGCCTCCGGTATTCCCTCTCAATTATTACTGAACCGGCCGGATATCCGCGCTGCCCATTACCAGGTGCAGGCCAGTAAATTTGATGTAAAAGCGGCCAGCGCCGAATTTCTGCCCAGCCTGACCCTCACGGCGGGTTTAGGTTACCAGGCCTTCAATCCCAAGTTTCTTTTCACTACGCCTGCCTCCCTGGCCTATTCGGTGGTGGGAGGGTTGACTGCGCCCCTGGTGAACAAGAAAGCAATTGAAGCGCGCTTCAGTATGGCGAAGTCTTCCCAGGTTATCGCCATGTACGAATACCAGAGGGCCATTCTGAACGGATACACCGAAGTGGTGAACGAACTGACCCGAATCAACGCCCTGCGTGAAATCAGCGATCTGAAAACACTCCAGAGCGAGGTCCTGGAAGAGTCCGTGGAAACATCCAATGAACTGTATATATCCGCGAAAGCCACCTACCTGGAAGTACTCATTGCCCAGCAAAATGCCATTCAGGCCAAGCTGGATATGGTGGAGTCGCACAAGAAACAACTGATGGCATCGGTGAATATCTACCGTGCTTTGGGGGGCGGTTGGAAGTAAGCTTTTTACAGATGACCTCCGGAGATTAAGGTAATTTCCGGAGGTCATTTTGTACCATTTTCTGCACTTACTTTCTTGGAGTTTTCCTTAATAAATAATGATTTCGTCGGTAAACAGGTATCCCCTTTTTGGGTTAGTGGCTTTTACCTGAACAAAGCGGGCATTCAGGGGAGCATCTGATTTTACTTCAAAGCGTTTAAACGTAAGCGAAGGGTCCTGGTCAGAAACGTCATTGAATACGGTACCGATTTCCCGGTAATTTTTCCCGTCTTCGGAGATCAGCACTTTCAGTTCTCCCGGCATATACACACCCGGGCCGGTCATCTGCATAAAGTTCATGGCCACGGTATGGATAGGCTGTACATCCTGGAGGTCAACTACCAGGTCTATGGGCCGGGTGAACCCCTGCCATTGCCCGTCGTGGTAGGTCAGGCCCCCTTGAATACCATTGGTCATGGTCTTTTCTTGCTGGGCAGGGTACCCGTCCCATCGGCTGTGATAGATTACCGGTTTGCCGATGGCCTTATGGAGGTCGGTGTCAAACGTTAAAAGGGGGCCGATCGGTATCGCATCCAGGAAATAGCGGGCTTTTACCCGGGCGCTCCGGTCAAGTAGAAAGGGGCCGGTATAGGTAGGCGAGTCAAGACCGGGGTCGCCGCCGTCAAGGGTGTAGCGTATATTCTGCTGAGCGCGTTGTTCAGTAGCCAGGGTCACCCGGTTTTTATGAAGCAGGGAGTCATACACCACAGAATAAGTCACATTATACGAAGGACGGTAATAGTGCACATTTAAGTCTTGCAGGAGTTTGTAATGGGCCTCGAGCCGATTTTGAAAGTCGGGCCAGCTCTTCTCTTCCGGCGAGGTCCAGTTGACTTCCGACAAGGCCAAAGCCCGAGGAAATACCATATACTCCACGTGTTCTGTGGTAGGCACATACTCGGTCCAGATATTGGCCTGGGCGCCGAGAATATGGTGTTTTTTGTCGGCCGTGATAGCTTCCGGCACCGGGTCATAGCTGTACACCCTTTCCAGGGTAAGGTAGCCGCCGATGGCTTCCGGCTGGGTGCGGGGATCGGTTTGGTAGGCATCAAAATACAGGTGAGAACCCGGTGTCATAATCACATCGTGTCCGCTGTTAGCCGCTTTGATTCCACCGGCTTCTCCTCTCCAGCTCATCACCGTGGCTCCGGGGGTAAGTCCACCCTCCAGAATCTCATCCCAGCCGATCAGCTTGCGGCCTTTGGATTGTAGATACTGGTCCATTTGACGAATAGCGTAACTCTGGAGTTCATCTACCGAGGCCAGTCCTTGCTGCTGCATGAGGGCCTGGTCTTTCGGACAGGTTTTCCAATGTCTTTTATCGGCTTCGTCACCCCCCATGTGAATGTAGGGAGAAGGGAAGATGTCCAGCACTTCATCCACCACATTTTTGAGGAAGACGAAGGTCTCCGGATTACCTATACAGAATTCGCTTTGGGTGTAGGGTTTGCCGGAGCAGGAGAGGTGGGGATAAACCGCCAGAACTTCCTCCGAATGCCCCGGCATCTCAATCTCCGGGATGACGGTAATGCCGCGTTGGGCCGCGTAGGCCACCAGTTCGCGGGCTTCGTTCTGGGTGTAAAAGCCGCCGCTGGCGTTGGGAGATCCGCGGTCTACATATTGGCGCCCGTTATTCCACCAGTCTTTCCAGCGGGCATGGGTACGCCAGGCCGCCTTTTCCGTCAGCTCGGGATATTTTTTTATTTCCAGTCTCCATCCGGCCCCGTCAGTAATGTGCCAGTGCAAGTGATTAAACTTATACAGGGCCATCAGATCGATGTACTTCTTCACAAAAATGAGGGGCATAAAATGACGGGATACATCAAGATGCAGGCCCCTGTACGAAAACCGCGGTTCGTCGGTAATATCTACTGCGGCAACCCGGCTCGGGTCGTTTTGCAAGTAACCCAATTGAACGAGGGTGTATACCGCGGAGATGATCTGTTCCCTTCCCCAGGCTTTGAGTGTCATACCCTCCGGGCGAACGGTGATACGATAAGCGGTTTGGGGGAGCTTATCTGCGGGCGTAGCTTTGCGCAGGGAGATTCTGGCAGATCCGTGGCTTTCGGTCACTTTGCCCACGGCCGGATGCCCGGTAAGGAGGGATGTTACTTCCTTAAATTCTGCGCTGGACTGAACCAGTTCATTTTCCTGAAAAGTAAAGTGACCCGATTGGATTTTCAGAGACGAAGGTTTCGGAATCAGGTCGAAATTGTCCTGGCTTTTGCCGATAAGGGGCAACATCAGAAAGAGTAAAAGAAGTAAACGCATAAATAAAAACGGTTAAGCAGGCAAGTTACCATTTATTGCGGGTACTAAGACTTGTA
>JBEBRS010000084.1:0-11376 GCA_040394705.1 Leadbetterella byssophila | reverse complement strand
CCCCCTCAGCTCCGCACAATGGCCTCTTCCATGTTATACATCATTTGAATGGTATACATCAGCGCCACAGTTTTCTCGTATTCGTTTACGGGGAAATCGCGGTATTCTCCCACCTTAAGGAGGTCGGGTTTTCCCAGTTTCTTCAGGCGGTCGGCCTCCTGCTCCATAAAGTGGACCAGGATTTTGAGTTCCCCGGAGGAAGGTTCACGACAAAGTATCTTCCGGAAGGCCGTTTTCAGGGCCTCTTGCCCGGGCATATCCGCCATTTTCTGCGCCATTACCCGGGATGCTTCCAGGATAACGGGGTCATTCAGCATGACCAGGGCCTGAAGGGGGGTGTTGGTCGACAAGCGGGTCACTTCGCACTGGTCGCGGTTACTCGCATCAAAGATGAGCATATTGGGGGGCGGCACGGTGCGTTTGATGAACACATACAGTCCTCTCCGGTAGAGGTCAGCGCCTTCGTCTTGCACATAACGGGCCAGGCTACCCCTTCCGGAGGTCGATTTCTCCCAGATGCCGTCGGGCTGGTAGGGTTTGATGCTGGGTCCGCCAATCTCCGGGTTCAGGAGGCCGGAGGATGCCAGGGCGAGGTCGCGCACCAGTTCGGCTTTCAGGCGTGTCCGGCTACTTCGGGCCAGGTAATGATTTTCGGGATCTTTTTCCCGGTGTTTACGGGTTATTTTTGAACTTTGGCGGTAGGTAGCCGAGGTGACCATCATCCTGACCAGGCGTTTCATGTCCCATCCGTTTTCCCTGAAATCTACGGCCAGCCAGTCGAGCAGCTCGGGGTGTGTGGGCAGATCGCCTTGCATGCCGAAATCGCCCGTAGTGGCTACAATACCTCTGCCGAAGAAATGTTCCCAGAGGCGGTTGACGGGTACGCGGGCGGTCAGGGGGTTCTCCGGCGCAAACATCCATTTCACCAGCCCTTCGCGGTTATTGCCGTAGCGGGCAGGGTCAAATGGCATTACCTGAGACGGCAATCCCACGGTTACCTCCTCACCGGGAGTATCGTAATTGCCGCGCTCCAGCAGGTGGGTCTTCCGTAAGCCTACCGAATCTTTCATGACCATGACGTAGACATCGGCGGTATCTTTTTTATGGATAAAATTCAGGATGCCCTCTACTTCTTCCTGCCCTATCCGGAGGTTGGGCGGATCGGCGAACGAGGCGTCAATGGTACCGAAGAGCCCTTTTTCCGGCACCTGATTGAAAAAGGCGTAGGTGCTGAAATAGGCTTTCTGGCTGATGGGGTCGTATTTGTGGTCATGGCATTTGGCGCACTCAAAGGTGAGGGAGAGAAAGGCCTTCCCAAAGGTATTGGTGCGGTCGGTGACATATTCCGAGCGGTATTCTTCGTCGATCACGCCCCCTTCCTGGGTAATTTTATGGTTGCGGTTAAAGCCTGTGGCCAGCACGGTTTCCACGTTTTTGTCGGGGATCAGGTCGCCCGCCAGCTGGTAGGTTACAAACTTCTGATAGGAGTAATTCCGGTTGAAGGCGTGGATCACCCAATCGCGCCAGGGCCACATGGTCCTCAGGCCGTCGTCCTGGTAGCCGTGCGAGTCGGCATACCGCGCCACGTCCATCCAGTCGAGGGCCATGCGTTCACCGTAGTGCGGACTTTTCAATAATTCGTCTACCATTTTTTCGTAGGCATCGGGACTTTTATCGTTCAGGAAGCGGTCTTGCAGCTCCAGGGAGGGCGGCAGGCCGGTGAGGTCCAGGCTCAGGCGTTTCAGCAAGGTGGCACGGTCGGCTTCTTCCGAAGGTTTCAGTCCCGCGCTTCGCATTTTCGCATAGGTAAAGTAATCGATTTCGTTCCGTACCCAGTCTTGGTCGGCTTTAGGTAACGGCTCTTTTTCAGGGGGGATAAAGGCCCAATGCGGTTTGTATTCTCCTCCCTGTGCAATCCATTTTTTGATCAGGGAAATTTCTTCTTCCGACAGTTTCAGGTTAGACTCGGGCGGGGGCATTCTCCTCGAAGCCTCTTTGGCGCTGATCCGCAGGTAGATTTCAGACAACTCGGGACTTCCCGGCACGAGGGCGCGGGCGTGGGGAGTGTCTTTTAAGGCGGCATAAGCACCTTCCGGGGTGTCGAGGCGTAAGCCCGCCTCCCGCGTATTCGCATCCGGACCGTGGCATTGAAAACATTTGTCGGAAAGTATGGGGCGGATATGGTTGTTGTAGTCCACCTCTCCCGAGCTGTCGCCCAGGCGGGTTTGCGTTTGCTGACAACTACAGAGGAACCCGCCTAAAATTATCCATAAAAAGTACGTTTTTCGCATACGCCGAATCAATGCCCGGCTTGAAGTTAGAAAAAAATTTTATCATTTCATGAAAAATCAATAAAAAATCTTTGTAAAAGTAAATAATGCGTGAAGGTTTGAGAGCGTAGCTCCTGGAATCCCGCGTTGCATTCTTCGCCCTTTTTATTATTTTTGTCGGAAAAAAATCCGGATTTATGCGTGTATGGAGTGTTTTGTGGCTATGGGCTGTACTTTGTTCCTGTAGTGTCAGTAAAGAAAAAACCATTTTTAACGGGAAGAACCTGAAAGGCTGGGCGCCCAAGATTCATCACCACGAGTACGGGGACAATTATGCCCACACCTTTCGGGTGGAAGACGGTCTGATTAAGGTACGGTATGACGGTTACGACGAATTCAGGGAACGCTACGGCCACCTGTTTTACAAGACTCCTTACTCCCACTTTCACCTCACCCTGGAATACCGTTTTACCGGCATCTGGCGACAGGATGCCCCCTCCTACACGCATCTGAATTCGGGTGTGATGTTTCATTCTCAGGATCCGAAAACCATATTGAAGGAACAGGATTGGCCGATTTCGGTGGAGATGCAGTTTCTGGCAGAAGAGAAGCCGGGCGTACCCCGCCCTACCGGCAATATGTGTTCACCGGGAACGGATGTGGTTTACCAGGGGGAAAAAGATCCACGGCATTGTATTAACTCGAATTCAAAAACATACAGGGCGGGCGAATGGGTGAAGGCCGAGCTGATTGTGTACGGAGACTCCCTGGTGCAGCATTTGATCAACGGGGAAGTTGTACTGGAATACACCAAACCCACGATAGGTGGCGGTGTGGTCAACGGTGCCGACCCTCAGATTTTTATTCCCGGAAAACCTTTGACTTCGGGGTATATCGGACTGCAAAGCGAGGGCCAGGAGATCGATTTCCGGAATATTACGATCAGGAAGTTGAGAGAAAAGTGAAAAGTGCTGAGTAGGGAGTTCCGAGTTCCGAGTTCCGAGTAGTGAAAGTGCCTTTCGACAGCTCGGGGTGACAAGGGCGACTGCTACCTGTCTGTTCGAGCGTAGTCGAGAACCGAGCACAAACAAGTACGAGAGTGCGAAGTTTGCGAGCGTAGCTCCCAGCTTGCTTAACGGCTGGTAACGCGCCCTTCGACAGGCTCAGGGTGACAGTTGCACAGGTGCTGCCATTGTCACCCTGAGCTTGCCGAAGGATCGAAGCACCTGTGATTCGTAAATTTGTAAATTTGTAAATTCGTGATCCGTAATTCGTAATTCGTAATTCGTAATTGACTCCCGTAATTCGTAATTGTCAATTCCCCTTTTCACCCGTTCAAGACCCGGGCGGCTTCCTTGGCGAAATAGGTAAGGATAATGTCGGCGCCGGCGCGTTTCATGCTGATCAACATTTCCATCATCGCTTTTTCCCCGTCTATCCAGCCGTTTTGGTGGGCCGCCTTGATCATGGCGTATTCGCCCGACACGTTGTAGGCCGATACCGGAATATGGAAATGATCTTTGAGGGTTTTGATGACGTCAAGATACGAAAATGCCGGTTTGACCATAAGGATATCGGCGCCTTCGGCGAAGTCGAGTTCGGCTTCCATCAGGGCCTCCTTCGCATTGGCCGGATTCATCTGGTAGGTCTTTTTGTCGCCAAATTTAGGCGCCGACTCCAGGGCGTCACGAAACGGTCCGTAAAATGCCGAGGCGTACTTGGCGGTATAGGCCATTATGGAGGTACGGGCAAATCCGTTTTCGTCGAGGGCACGGCGGATGGCCCCCACGCGCCCGTCCATCATATCGGAAGGTCCGATGATATCGGCCCCGGCGCGGGCCTGGGCCACAGCCATTTTCACCAGCACTTCCACGGATTCATCGTTCAGGATCACGCCGTCTTTTACGATACCGTCGTGTCCGTCTGAACTGTAGGGGTCCAGGGCCACATCGGTCATCAACACCAGGTCGGGAAATTTGTTTTTGATTTCCGACAGCGCCCTGAGATAAAGAGTACCTTCTTTGATGCTTTCCGAACCTACCGAATCTTTTTTACTTTCCGGGTAGTTCGGAAAAAGGCATACCGAACGAATCCCGTGCGCCACCACGTCTTCTATTTCCGTCAGGAGGGTATCCAGAGAGTAGCGGTAGATGCCCGGCATGGAGCGGATTTCCACTTTTTCTCCCTTCCCTTCCTGCACAAACATCGGGAAAATAAAATCATTTACAGATAGGGTATTCTCGGCCACCATATCGCGCAGGCCGGCCGAAATACGGTTACGTCTTGGTCTTCTTGTTAACATATATTTTTCACAGGAGTACTACTACCCTCCAACTCAATCTTTCTTAAATAATCTGAATTCCAATGCTACACGGGTAGTATCCGGTTCGGCATTGACGGCCAGTCCGTGAATCAGGTGACCGGAGAAGAAGAGCACTTCACCGTAGCCCACTTTGGCCCTTTCGAGGTGGCTGCTTCCGCCCCATTCCCTGATCATGCGTACCCGGTAGCGGTTGCCCTCCACCACCGCGCCGTTGTGGGTGCGTAACACCTTATCTTCACTGAGTTTATGGCTTCCGGGCGCAATAGGAAGAGAAGAGTTCTCCGTTACCCCGGCAATGGGAATCCACAGGTTGACAAAAGGAGGAATAAAGTCGGCTTCATCCACTCTTTCGTACACGTCTTTGTGTGGGGGATTGTAATCGTTGGAGCCCGGGCGGTTAATGCGCACAATGATATGGAGTTCTTTCCCGTCTTCGGGGTTTATATCGGTCAACCCAAAACCCAGGATCTTTTCGAACTTGGGCAATACTTCTTTTACCGGGAAGTTAAAATCTTCCGAAAAAAGGTCACGGGTTTTACCCACCACTTTGTAGTGATCTTCACGCGTAGTGACTACATCGTGATAACGTTCCAGGCTGAAATCTGCCGGTACGGTAATGCCCAGTTCATTCTTAATGATCTTGGCCACACTCTGGGTTAAACCCTGCTTTAAAGATGCGAATTCTTCATTGTTCAGGAAGTGAGCCGAAGTGTGCCCGGCGTCATACCAGGGTTGTGTATACACGATATCGGTGTCTTCCCGGGAAAGCCTTACTTCCTTTCCATAATTGAACGGCGGGCAATCTTTTACGGAGACTTCGTATTTTTTATCTCCGATAGTGTAGGACAGTATATCTTCCATTATTTAATTTTTAAGTATCAGGCTACAAATTTATCGTAAAAAATAGGGATATAAAATGATCCTGCTCAGATTTTCCGGAATTGCAGCACCTCACATCCAAATTAATTTTTTGGTTTCCCTTCAACCTTTGGCGCTGAAAAACATCTAAATTAAAACCTTTTATAACGGTTGGCCGTTATTATTAGACAATGATTACATAAACCTTAAGAAATGCGTACGGTATTTTTGGCGATATTTCCTTTGCTTATGGCTTTCTCCAGCTTTGGGCAACTCAGACAACAACTGATTAAAAACTGGAAAAAAACGGATATCACGGCCATTGACGGCAGTCCGTACTATGACGAAGAAACGGTCAACCTCGATTTCGATCTTCACTTTATTTCAGAAGATTCCGTATACCTGTTCAATAACAGTAAGCTGACGCCTATCGCCTACCGGCTGAGCTCGGACAGCCTGTTGGTTTTTTCGGGCTTACGGCTTAAAATCGTAGAGATTTCCGATATAAAAATGGTGTTGGAGTCTATGGAGAGTGAAGGGTTCGACTTCAGAATCACCTTTATGCCGAAGAACCTCTTTGACCTCACCTATACCCCCGAAGCTTACCGGGCGAAAAACGGAGAAGTGGTATTTACCGCCATTCACGGCAAGCTGGAACCCCAGTTCAGACACAGAACGTTAAGTCCCGTCGACTATATTTTCGAGAAATTCGGGTTCCCTGAATACCGGAAAGGAGGTTTTGTGGTACGCTTCGTGGTCACGGCTACCGGCGATGTCACCGGTGTACGGGTGGTGGCCTCCTCCAACGACCGTTTTAACCAAAACCTGGTCAGTGCGGTGCTGCAAACCAAAGGCATGTGGCAGCCGGCCGAGTTTAAAGGAGAGAAAGTAGCCACGGAAGTGGAATACGATTATAACCTGGGGTACCACGACCGGGACCTGAGTTCTTCCGAAGTAGACTCCCTGGAATACAGCAAAATGTACCTGGATTACGGCTTACAGTACATTTCGAACGGCGCCTACCGGAACGCCGCTACCTACCTGAAAAAGGCGATTGACCTTAACCCGCTCAACGTGTATGCTTATTTTAAGCATGCCGAGGTATCGTTTGCGCTGAGAAGGAAAGAGGAAGGATGCGAAAGCCTGTCTTACTTGCTCCTGCTGGAGCAAAAGAAAGCGGAACCGCTTTATGAAAAATATTGTAAATGAACACATCAGAGTCCTCTGCGAAAGACTCTGCATGGAACTAATGAACATATCAGAGCCCCTCTGTGAGAGGCTCTGATGAAACTACGTTAACGAGGCTGCGGGAGACACTAATAATACTACTTACTGGCCCAGGAAATACTCTGACTCCATCTTTCCCCAGGAAGGAGAATACGTGTGGGGAGAAACAAAGGTTTCAAATTTCTTCAGCGCGCTTTCAAAATGGGGTTTGGCTTTGTCTTTCCCCCCTCCGAAGGCCTCAGGCGTATAGAAAATATTGGTGGCTCTCAGGTAATCTACACGTGGGTTTTGGGGATCAAGCCCGGCGGCTTTGGTCAGGTGTTCTTCAAACAAGGGCCCGTGTTTCTGCCACCGCCCCATCGGATCCACCACCAGGCGCGCCGAGTTAAAATACGCCTTCAGCACTTCAATTTCTGCATTCTTAGGTGAAAGTGTCTCCGCTTTGGCAATGAACTCTTCGGCTTTATCCAGCACGAGGTCTTTTTCCGCCGTATTGGTGATGGTGTACGATTCTTTGATGAGACCGTAAGCCACCCAGTATTGGGGCAACCATTCGTTGGCCTCCGCGTTCGCCAACCGCTCCATTTTGTGAATGGTAGGCATAACCGATTTCTCGTATTCATTCTGAAGCACGGAGGTCAGCTCGTTCATGTTAGCTTCATATTTTTCTTTCTGGGCATTCACTACGAGGGAACTACCTGCCAGGAACATGACTAAAAGCGCTTTTTTCATTTTCGTATTTGTTTAAATTGTTAAAAGTTCAAATCTGCTTCTTTGGAGCGGCCGTTCAGTTTCCCGAAGGTCCAGGCCAGTCCGAAAAACACGGTGGTTTTCATCGGCGATTTCACCGCGTATCTTTCGGTACCGTCAGGTGAATAGCGGTATCCGAAAACATTATCCCGCCCGAGAAGATTATCGACCAGGAAATAAAAGACCAGGAAACTGTTCGGCGTTTGTTTCACCTTGCTGGCCATGATGCTGACGGAATGAAAGGGTTTGGTCAGCTCTTTTTCCGTAAAATTGTCGTTCGGGGCATACACCGGTCTCCCCGAGGCAAAAGAGTAAGTCAGGCCCAGATTGGTGGCGATTCCGGTAAAAAATTTCTTGGTCACTACACTCATGTTGTGCCTGGCCGCAAAGGTGGGCGTCAGCTTTTTCGGGTAGTTTTTAAATTCCCGTTCGGTATCAAGAAAAGAGTAGGTGATCCACAGGTCTCCGTTTTGAATAACCTGCTCATCCCGAAAAAACACATCGAAGCCCCGTGCATATCCTTCACCGGTGTTGGAGGTGTTCCAGGTAGGGAAACGGTAAGGATTGGGGTCAAAGGTATCTGTTTCCTCCTTGACGAGTTTATCGTATTTTTTATAAAATACCTCGGTCCGGAACGTCCGTTTATTTTTGATCACCTGGTAATTCAGGATCAGGTGGTCGGCCTGCTCAAACGTAAGATTAGGATTCACATAGAGGTACTCTTTTTCGGGGTTTTGGTAGAAACGGCCTCCGGCAAAGGAAAACTGCGCAAACTGCCCCACCTTGTATGCCAGAGACAGACGCGGCGCCAGGTTGCTCTCGCCCAGCACAGAAGTGTATTCGTAACGAAGGCCGGGCCGAACCGCCAGCTTAGGCGTAAAATACATTTCGGTTTCTGCGAAAAGCGCCGAATAGCTATCTTTAAAGCCGAATTCATATTCGTAATACCGGTTTCCCACCGAGATATAATGGGTTTCTCCCCCGAAGTTAAATGAGTTCGCGCTGGAGTTTCCGAAGAGCTTGGTCATCACCACCCGCGCCTGGGTGCGTTCATCGTTACGGTCGGCATTGAAGTCCTGAATCTCCACGTTATCCTGGTTATTCGAATACGATAGTCCGCTGTTCATGATCCAGGTTTCGTCTTTAAAAACATATTTGTAGGATGTATTGGCAAACGCATTCTTGTTGCGGTTGGCAAAGCGATAAGCCCCTTCGGCGGTGTCGTAAGAGGGCAGATTCATGGCCGAATTATTATCCGACCAGGTACCGTAGAGCTTGAAGTGGCTGTTCCTTTTCAGATTTTTATTGATGGTCATACTGGTGCCTATGCCCTGGGGAACGGTCTCAAAATCAAAGCGGTTTTTCACCAAAGCCAGCAGCGGGGCAATGTGGGTATAATACACCGAACCCGTAATCCATCCTTTATGGGTGTGTGACACTCCTACGCCGGCCAGGTTCAGGCTGGCGGTAGTAGAGGTATTGGTGCCGAGTTGATCCTGGGTGGAAAGCAGCAGTACGGAGGACAGGGCCTGTCCGTACTGGGCGGAGTACCCCCCGGTGCTGAAAGCGGTCCCTTTAAACATAAAGGGTTCAAAGCGCCCCCGCTGAGGTACGTCAGGGGTACTGCTAAAAAAAGGATTCTGTACAATCATGCCGTCAATGACGGTCTTGGTTTCCAGGGCGGAACCTCCCCGCACAAAAAGTCCCTCCTGCTCTCCCACGCGGGAAGATCCGGGCAAAAGCTGCATCACAGAAGTAATATCGGCGTTTCCTCCGGCGGTAGTCACGATGTCCATGGGCTTGAGCATGACCATACGTTTGCTGTCAGAGGCCTCAAAGACGCCGGCGGAAACCACTACGGCATTGAGCTGGTTTATGGTTTCTTTCAGTTCCAGGTTCACGGTCAGGTCGGTAGCTCCCAGGACGATATTCTGCACCAGGGTGTGATACCCGATCATGGAAACCTGCAGTTTAAATTCACCCTTTTCATCGGTTTCAAAACTGTAGGTACCGTCTTCGGCCGAGGTGGCGCCGTCATAGGTATCCAGCAGGGAAATGTTGGCAAAGGCGAGGGCTTCGCCTTTGGAGTCGGTGACCTTCCCCGTCACCCTGATCTGGGCCTGGGTAAAGAGTGGAAGGAGGAAGAGGAGTAATAGCTTTTTCATTCGGAATATTTTTTAGATGTTAGAAATTAGCTGTTAGATTATTCCTGGCCGGTCAGCCTGTCTAATTGACCACTTCTAATTCCTAATATCTAACACCTAACTACTTTCATCCACAAAACTACATACCGTTCAAAAGAGGAAGAATTACTTTTCGATAAGCGTTTTATTCTTACCGATAAATGGAGTTATGGACCGATGAACCTTTTATCTCCGGCTCACTTCCGACCACCATTTTCGACAAAAAAAAGCGCGTCACCCCCTCCGGTTATCACCGTATCTCACTATTTTTTCTTACTTTTACCTCCTATTGACTGATTTGTTTTTGTAAAACAATAAATATGAGCCAAAAAAACCTGTTGATTTCCCTCTTTGCCACATTTACCCTGGCAGCCCTTGTTTCCCTTTTGAATTTCTATCAGCTGATTGCGGTTAGTCCCGTGGTACTGAAAGTAGTATGGTGGCTATTTACTGCATCTGCTATTCTTTATGCCTTTAAAAAACGCTCTTTGACTACCTGGATACTGGTCTCTATGGTGATCGGGATTCAGATTGGTTTTGAGTTTAAAGAACTTGCCATGAACCTCCAGGTACTCAGCAAGGTTTTCCTGAAACTTATCAAAACCATTATCGGCCCTATTCTTTTCTCTACCCTGGTGGTGGGCATAGCGGGGCATTCCAACATGAAACAACTGGGCCGGATGGGCTGGAAATCGTTGGTTTATTTCGAAGTAGTGACTACCATTGCCCTGGTTATCGGGTTGGTAGCTATTAACGTGACCCAGGCCGGAAAAGATATTGATGTGCCGCACACCCTCAAAAGCGATATCCCCCTTTCGAAAAAGAAGGAGATGCAGAAAGAAGTGATCGGGGTGATGGACGCTGCCGGTGTGGACGTACCGGAAGGCCTCCTGCAAGAGCTGCCTGATACCCCAGCGCCGGGCTGGCAGGACCACATCCTGGATATATTTCCGGAAAATATAGCCAAAGCGGTAGCCGAAGGGCAGGTGTTGCCCATTGTGGTATTTTCGGTTATTTTCGGTATAGCCCTGGCCCTCCTGCCGGAGGAGAAAAAGCGGCCGATGCTGAATTTTTCAGAGAGCCTGGCAGAAACGATGTTTAAATTCACCAATATCGTGATGTATTTTGCGCCTTTCGGTGTGGGTGCCGCCATTGCGCACGCCACCGCCGAACTGGGCATTGATATCCTGTTCGCTTTAGGGAAACTGCTGCTCACGCTGTATGCGGCCCTGATCGTGTTTGTGGCCGGAGTACTGGTTCCCATCATGATTTTCTGCCGGATTCCTATCAAGAACTTTTTCAAAGCAGTATCCGAACCCGTGTCCATCGCATTTGCCACCACCAGCTCGGAAAGCGCACTCCCCAAAGCCATGGAAAACATGGAAAAAATCGGAGTACCGCGGCATATCGTTTCCTTTGTACTTCCTACAGGATACACATTTAATCTGGACGGGACCACCCTGTACCTGTCTCTAGCTTCGGTGTTTGTGGCCCAGGCGGCCGGTATTCACATGTCGTTTGGTGAGCAGTTACTACTGGGGTTGACCCTTATGCTGACTTCCAAAGGGGTGGCGGGTGTTCCGCGGGCATCCCTGGTGATCCTGATTGGTGCGGCGGCTACGTTCGGACTTCCGCTTTGGCCCATTATGGCCATCCTGGGAATCGATGAGCTGATGGACATGGCCCGTACCTCCGTGAACGTTTTTGGCAACAGCCTGGCCAGCGCGGTAGTGGCCCGCTGGGAGGGAGAGCTGGATGATACCAA
>JBEBRS010000083.1:0-11398 GCA_040394705.1 Leadbetterella byssophila | reverse complement strand
ACCAAACTCCTGGGCCACGCGCTTTTCCAGGGTACCCTCCAATAACCAGGCAGCCGCTTTGTGTAGTAAATTCCGGGTTTTTACATCCAACTGTACATTTTTCAACACTACCATGGTCCGTTCCGGATCATAAACGGGAATGCCCTGGATACGAATCTGGCCCCGAAAACTGCCCTCGGTCTGAATCGTAAAAAGAATATACTCCTTTTCATTCCCTACTTCCAGGTCCGTCACCTCAATTTTATACTTTCCGTTACTGAACTCAAAAACCTCTCCAATGAACATTCGCTTGCTGATGGCATTGGCTTCTTCGTACGAGATCACGTTCAGAAGCTGTACGTCAAACTCCTCCGCTATGCTTTTCACCGTCTGAAGCGCCGGCACCTCCACCACCGTAGAGGGCGTGTAAACAGGAGTCCCCACTAACGTTTCTATAAATATCTTAATGCCCAAAGTAGCTTTCAAACTGGCACCTACCGACTGCAACGGTGTAATGTACACTTCCACAGGGTCTGCTTTGATCCAGGTGTTGTACTCTTCCGATACCTTTACAGGCCGTTTCGCCAGGTTCCATGCTTCAATGACGTACGACTTCAGGGAGTAATTTTCCCGGATAGTCGTGTCAATCTGCTCCGCAAACAAAGGCAGGTTATCGGTAATGACCCGACCAATAACCGGCGTAATGGGAACGTCTACCAGGCTGGACTTGATTACCGGACGCGTAATCCAGGTGTAACTGAGTCCTTGCGTCTGGGTCTCAATACGGTAATCTTCTGTCACCCGGAAACGGGAAGCGAAACGGATCTTAATCTCAAAATCGGTAGTGGGCGCCTGTGAAATTCCGAAAATCGTAATTTCCTTCTGTGCCCATACTTTGAGGGGAACCTCATACGTGAGAACACCGTCTTTATTGTCCGTAAAAATCAGGTTGCCCTTGCGCCATACCTTTAATTTTAAACCGTCCCGCTGATTATCTGTAAAACTGTTATCCTCGTAAATCAGATCGGGAAGTCCCTTGTTAATCTGGTTCTGCAGATCTTCTATCGAGATATCGACAGGAACGCTTATGACGGAAGGTTTTTTTTCAAATATCATAGCTGTCTGAACTCTTTTCAAAATTTCGGCATGCTGTCCTACCGCAGAGCAGGACACCAACATCATTAAAAGCAGCTTTTTCACTGAATTCCTAAAAATTAAAAAATGAAATAATGTTTCGCAATAAATATGATATTAGGAACTTTAACGAATTTAGATACGTATACAAATATCTGACTTAGTAGCTACCGAAATATTTTCTAAGCACCCATTCGAGGGTTGCCAGCACCAGGATCAGGCCTAAAATCCAGCGCAGATGAATGAGGTCTTTCAGGTCTTCCCGTGCCACTATCCGGTTAATCAGTCCTTTTTCTTCCAGCGTATTCCTTAATTCAATAACCTGGTCGGCGTAGACAAAATCTCCCTGGTTTTCACGGGCGAGTGTACGAAGTAAACTGAAATCCGCCGTGGTATTCTGCATTTCAATGTCAGTATCTGACACCACAAACTGTCCGTTAGATACTTCCTCCTTTCCCAGAACCCGGGCGCTGGCTTCGTAGGTATAAACCCCGGGAAGCAGCGTGGAAAGTTCAAAACGGGAAGCTCCTTCACGTACCGTAAAGTCATATACCTTCTCCGGATCGCCCTGACGCCTAAGTTTCAAACGAATATTCTGGTCAAAAATTCTCTCCAAGATCTCGTTGTACACCTCCACCACGAAACTTACCCGCTGATCGGTTTCAAAAACATCCGCTACGGGGTAGACCCGTAATTTACCCTTTTCTTCTCTGACAGAGATCAATTGCAGGGTTTTCAGGATAATATCGTCCAGACTTTCCTGATTTCCTGTCATGGCAAACTCTTCCAGCCTCCACTGCCAGAGTCCGTCGCCCGCGAAAGCGGCCATCTTACGGGTACCGGTCAGATTAACAGCCAATAAAGGCCGCGAGGTGTTGATTCCGGAGACATATTGACCCAGGATCACCTCCGAGCCCGTTTGCAGCGTATAATTCCCGAAAGGCACGCCCAAAGGAGGCAAATCGGCGATCACAGCAGCCTGGCTTGCCCCAATAGTAAAAAGGCTGAAGGAAGTATTCACCTGAGAGGTTACCTTATCGGTACGACCCGCCTGGGCACTGATGCCCATAATGTTCTGCATGCCGTTAAAATACGACAAGTCGGTTTTTCCCGCCAGGAAAAAAAAGACCGGCTTCTGACGTGCCAGCAGTTCCGACAGAAAACGGGTATGCAACTGGCCGGGGCCGGCATCAGGGAACTGGTGCAGAATCAAAACATCGAAAATTTCGCTGCGGAGCGATGGAATATCTTTCTCCTCTACTATTTTAACGGTGAGTTCAAAAAGGTCATTTTTTTCAATCATGGCTTTGAGCGCCCTGATGTCGGGATGAGGTGCGGAAGCCAGCAGCAAAATTTTCTCCTTCCCGTTGACCACATCCACCACAAACTCCCGGCGGTTATTGCGGGAGGAATATTCTCCATCGACTACCTGCAGACGGGCCACAAACCGCTGCTTCCCTACCGCAGTAGCCGGCAAGACAAAACTAAAACTCTCAAACGTTTCATCTGACCCGTAAGTCACCATACGGCTGTCCAGTACCTTATCTTCCGAATCCGTTATGGATACCCGGGCCGACTGCCCTTTGAGAAGCACAGAACCGATATCCAGGCTTACCGTAAAATTATTTCCCAGATAAGCCAGTTTATTGGCAGCCACACCGGCAATAAAAGCGTCTTTCCGAACCGTAGAATCGCCAAAACCCACCGCGTGTACCCGGAAAGGGTAACGCTGAAAGGTCGGCGATACGCCCGCGTTCATAATACCGTCAGAAAACAGGATAACATCGCTGAGGTTTTGTCCTTCGTAATTATTCTTTACGGAATTCAGGCCTGCGGAAAGATTGGTTTTCCTGCCCTGGAAAGTTTCAGGGCCGAACCCGTCCACCGGCGCGTCGTCCAGGTTCCGGAAGTCTACCTCATACCCCTTTTTCCCTATATCTTTCCGGAGAGCCTCAAGCCCCGCCCACGCCTGGCCCAGATCTCCCCCCGAACGCATGGAACGGGAGTTATCCACCAGCACCACCACTTTGGGTTTGATCACCAGAGAACTGACCGTTTTAATCAGTGGATTTAACAATAAAAAAGACACCAAAAATCCGAGCGCTCCCCGAAGCACGGCCAGAAGGCGTTTTTGCGCAGTACTTAAAACAGATGCTTTGACATAATAAAGTGCCGCAAGAGCGATTCCCAAACCCAGGCAAAGCAAAATATACCAGCCCGGCGTTTGGGAAACGATTTCTGATTTCATATCGGTGTTTTACATTAAAAGACCGCCGTCTACCACCAAAACCTGTCCGGTGATGTAGGCCGAATCGTCAGAGGCCAGGAACATGCAGGCCTTCGCGATATCGCTGCCTTGTCCGGGCCGCTTCAAAGGAATCGACTTCGTCCACTCTTCCAGCTGGGCGGCATTCAACTCTCCGGTCATCTCGGTCTCAATAAAGCCGGGAGCAATGGCATTGCAACGGATATTCCGGGAACCCAGCTCTTTTGCAATCGATTTCGTAAATCCAATCATCCCGGCCTTGGAAGCGGAGTAATTGGCTTGTCCGGCGTTCCCCATCAATCCTACCACCGAAGAAATATTCACGATGGATCCCACCCGGGCCTTCATCATGGGCTTGGAAACTGCTTTGGTGAGATTGAAAACCGACTTGAGGTTAATTCTCAATACCTCATCCCACTGTTCTTCGGTCATCCGTAACAGCAGGGTGTCGCGGGTAATGCCCGCGTTATTGATCAGTACATCCACCTGTCCGAAGTCAGCCACCACCTGATTCACCAGGGTCTCGGCATCGGCAAAGTGAGAAGCATCTGACCGGTACCCCTTCACCCGGGTGCCAAACGCACCCAGCTCTTTCTCCAGGGCTTGTCCTTTTTCTACAGACGACAGGTAGGTAAAAGCCACATTCGCGCCATTTTTGACAAATTCTTCCGCGATAGCCCTTCCAATACCCCTGGAGGCGCCGGTGATCAATACAGTCTTGTTTTCAAATCTCATAGGTCTACATTTTTCTTTTGCCATCCGCTGTCAGTCCGCTTTTACCAACGCGGCACGCACTTTCAAAACTGACTACTCCAGGCTGTTGGTTAATTTTTATTTCCTGCAATCACGATTACAATTTCTCCTTTAGGAGGTTTACCTGCAAAAATAGTAAGAATTTCTGACAAAGTACCCCGAACGGTCTCTTCATACATTTTTGAAATTTCCCGGCTGACAGAGGCCCTCCTTTCCGGGCCAAAAACTTCCCGGAATTGCTCCAGGGTTTTCAGGATACGGTGCGGCGACTCGTAAAAGATCATGGTCCGGGATTCTTCCTTCAGCGCATTCAGCCGGGTTTGCCGCCCTTTCTTTACCGGGAGAAATCCCTCAAACACAAAGGCATCTGTAGGCAGGCCCGACACCACCAGGGCAGGAACGAAAGCTGTAGCCCCCGGCAGACAAATTACCTCTATCCCGTTTTCAAGACAGGCCCGTACCAGCAGGAAACCGGGATCCGAAATCCCCGGAGTTCCCGCATCGGATACCAGCACCACATTTTTACCGGAGGAAATGGTATCCGTAATCTTATGCACTGCTTTATGCTCGTTAAAAATATGATAACTCTGCAAAGGCCGCGAAATTTCATAGTGTTTCAGCAGTATGCCCGTGGTGCGTGTGTCTTCGGCCAGGATCAGGTCTGCGGCCTTCAGGGCCTCCAGGGCGCGGAGCGTAATATCTTTCAGGTTTCCTATCGGAGTAGGAATAAGCGTTAACTGCATACAGATCAATTTACAAAGACGAATCCCGCCAGAAAAGTGACATTTTTCACCGGAAATATCCTAAAATTTATGCACATTCGCGAAAAAGATAAAATATTAAATATCAACATTTTACCGTATATCACCTACCAAAACCGCATAAATCAGGAGAGAAGTATCCCGTTTTGCGGCAGTATGCGATGGTGGATTAACCCACCCATTTTCCACAAATCCACAAAGTGATGTAATGTCTTAACAATTCCTTAAAAAACAGATTTTTGTCTCCGTTACATCACACTTTTTGAAAAAAAACAGGTTTTACATTCCGAACTGTGTCAACAGCCACCAGATCAAAAGGAAAACAATAATAGTACCGAAGCAGCCGCCTCCGAACTTTTTGGCGCCCCATCCGGCAATGATCGCTTTGAGTAATTTTTGCATTGGAATTCAATTATTTTTCAGGAAATGAAATTAAACAAAAAATATCAGTATCAGAAAAAAACATTCAATTTTCATAAAACAGTCCAAAATCGAACCCCTATATTTACTCTTCAAATATAGCCCCCTATGTACAACCGGAAAAATATTCTTTTCATCGTTTTGTGCGGTTTCTTCGTCACCAATGCCGTAACCGCGGAAATTATCGGTTCAAAAATATTTTCGCTGGAAAGTGTTTTGGGTGTACCTCCCGCCCAAATCAATATCCTGGGATTCAGCCTCGACTTCAACATGTCTGCCGGCGTGCTGAACTGGCCCGTGGTATTTATCATTTCCGATATCATCAACGAATATTTCGGGGTAAAAGGAGTGAAAATGATCTCGTATATTACCACTGTCCTGATCGCCTACACTTTCTTTGTACTGTTTGGCGCTTCCGCCCTGCCCCCCGCCCAGTTTTGGCTGGACCTCAACCAAACCGACGCCCAGGGATTTCCTTTGAATATCAATAACGCGTACTCCATTATTCTCAATTCCGGAATGGGCATTATCATTGGCAGCATCATTGCTTTTCTGATCGGACAGATTGCCGATGCCTACATCTTTAAAAAACTCCGGCTTATTACACGCAATAAACATATCTGGTTGCGCGCCACCGGTTCTACTCTGCTCTCCCAGCTACTCGACAGCTTCGTGGTAATCTTCATTGCTTTCTACCTCTTCGGTAACTGGGACATCAAGCAAATTTTTGCCGTAGGTTCTGTCAATTACATTTACAAATTTGCAGTCGCCATCCTGGTAACGCCCCTCATTTACCTCCTGCATTTCCTGATCGATGCCTACCTGGGAAAAGAAAAATCGGAGGAACTGATCAGGGAGGCTACGCTGAACTGAGCCCGTGCGGTCACTGACTTACCGGCGACCAGTATTTTTTGATCACGTCCAGTAATTCCGTGTGGCTGGCGCCTCCGGCCACTACGTCTCCCCCGAAAAGGAAATCATCGCCGCCTGAAAAATCGGTCACCTTACCGCCGGCTTCCTGCACCAATAATACACCGGCTGCCATATCGTAACTGTTCAAATTGTATTCAAAAAAACCGTCGTATCGGCCTTCCGCCACATAGGCCAGGTCAAGCGCCGCAGAGCCAAAACGCCGCAAGCCGTGGGTATTCTGCATAAGTTCTTCCAGAATCCGGACATATTTGTGCATTTCTTCAAACCGGTAATAAGGAAAGCCCGTGGCCATCAGGGTCTCCTGTAGTTTCAGGGCCGGAGAGACACTCAGCCTTTTCTCGTCTTTCCAGGCACCGGCCCCCTGAATGGCCCAGTAGGTTTCGTCTGAGGGGATATGATACACCACACCGGCCCTTACCGTCTTGCCTTTTGCGAGGGCCAGGCTTACCGAATAATGAGGCACCCCGTGTACAAAGTTGGCGGTGCCATCAAGCGGATCAATGATCCAGTTGTACCCGTCGCGGTCGGCGGTAGTAGCGGTTTCCTCTTCCGTAATAAAACCAATGCCCCCACCTAAGGCCGAAAGCCTGTTCACAATGATCTTTTCGGCTTCCTTATCCACATACGAAACCACGTTATTGACGTCTTTGTATTCTATAGCGCGGTGGTCAAACCGCTTTGCTTCCTGGCGGATAAAATCTCCGGCCTCCCGGGCCGTTTTCACCAGCAAATTTTTAAGTCCTTGAAAATCCAATGTATTTATTTTTAAATAAGAAAATGATACGCGCGGTCAGAATAACCAATATAGAAAGAATAGAAAAAGATAAATTACTACCAAACAAATGATATAGCCAGGCTATTCCTAATGATACCGTAAAAACGACAAGGAACCAAGCAGCCCATTTCTTCTTTCCTAAATAAAATACAGCGGGAAACACGAGAGGCGAGGCCCACAGAAGGCTGAGGTTGTTACGGGTGACACCATGGTCTGTAGCCACCCACAAAAGCAATAAGACCCAGCCGGCCATTCCAACGATGGTAAACAAAAATTTATCCAAAAAAAGCGATTGGCTCTGCTGGCTATATTGATAGCGGGTATATCCCACCGTTAAAAACATTAGAAACAAAAAGAAAAGGGAAGGAGTCAAAAACCCTTTCTTTTCTTTAGGGTGGATCTGATTCAAATCATGCTTCTGCAATACCAGCTTCTCCATCCCATTTCCCGTACGGATGCGTGCCGCGTCCAGGGCCTTCATCAAGTTATCCGGGATAAACATGGCATCCGCCCACCCCGTTTTCCGATCCGAGCCGGTACCAATGGCCAGGTCCATTCCGAAATCCGCCCACTCCTGCCCGTTTTCATGCGCGTACTTGTCGATCCACTCCCGGTAAGTACTGTCGGCATTCAACTGACGGTCAAACACCAGGCTATCGCCACAGGCCACCTGCAATACATCCCTCAGGCGGGTGCTGCAATTGTCGGTAAAGAACTTATACCGGTAGGTACGGTTTTCCGGCTTGAGATTATTTTCCAGGTAATCAAATACCTTTTGTTTCTGGGCCTGGGAAAGGTTCAACACCTGTTCGGTAATCAGGCGGTTGGTACGGTTCCAGTACTCCATCTCCACGTACGAGTTATGGGAAGAAATGATATAGTTAAGATACCCCCTCAAAAACTTCACATAAAACCCGGGAGCGTAGAAATCGAAAGTACCGTAATTATAATTCACGTCAATCATCTGAGTCGGATCACTGATGCGGATTGCGCTATGCCCAAAGGTAGAATAAAGCTCATCTCCCGGCGAAATGGTCAAAAGAGAAACCTGGGCCTTAGGCGACAAGGTTTGGGAAAAAACCGGCATGGAGGCCAGCAGCAAAAAAAGTCTGAAAAGCTTCACAGATCAACTAAGAAAATGGTTTCCAAAAGTACGAAAAATAAGACAATACCCGGGATTTTGCACCATATTTATATCTCCTGTACGCCTGCACATCATCTCCTTTAGCCAATTGATAATGAGTTAATTTACATTAAATTTTCCTTAAAATTGAGGAGTGCCTGTAATAAATCCGCCCTTCTTCCGTCCTAAAAACAGACTACTGTAAATTAACTTAAACGAAACTCACTATGAAAAAATTGAAATTAATCCCCGGCATTTTACTTCTTTCTTTCGGCCTGTTATCTTCCTGCGACAAAAGCGGAGAACCCGTGAAAGACGTTCAGGGAATTCTGATGGCAGAACCCTGGTATTTTTTTTCCATTAACGGCAACGAGGCCTACGACTGCAACAAACAAACGCAAATGCAGTTCCACGAAAACGGTACCCTGGAGATCAACGGCTATGTGCGGGAACCTGATTATACGTGCAGCGGGCCCCACCTTTACAAGTACCAGTACGTCATGCGGGAAAACAATACCAAAATTGAATGGGAAGGGGAAGTATTTTCCATCGTGAAACTTACAGACACGGAATTTATCAAGAGTGTGAAACGCAACGGTGAAGACCTTGTGTGGGTATACAAACGATACCGGTGATGTAATAAGCGAGGAGTTCTGCCAAATCCAAAATTCTGGCCGGACACAAAAAAAGCGTGGAATTTAAGGTTCCACGCTTTCTCTTTTTCCGATTATTGTTCCACTTCTTCTATTTTGGACTTCTTGGAAAAAGTGAGCTGTTCTTCTTTCTCTACGTGGTCTACCAGGATGGTATCTCCTTCCGTGAGCGAGCCCTTCAGGATTTCCTCGGCCAGAGGGTCTTCCACATATTTTTGAATGGCCCGGTTCAGGGGGCGCGCCCCGTACTGCTGGTCGTATCCTTTTTCCGACAGGAACAATTTGGCACTCGCCGTCAGTTCCAGCATATAGCCCAGGTTCCGGATCCGGGAAAGTAACTTATCCAGAGAAATATCAATAATTCTGAAGATATCGTCACGGGTAAGGGAATTGAACACAATCACATCGTCGAGACGGTTCAGGAATTCCGGTGAGAACGACTTCTTCAGTGCGTTCTGAATGGTCGATTTCACGAGATCGTCCTGGCTCTCCATCCGGGCTTTGGTAGCAAAACCTATTCCGGAGCCAAAGTCTTTCAGGTCTCTCACCCCAATGTTCGAGGTCATGATGATAATGGTATTCCGGAAATCTACCCGTCTGCCCAGGGAGTCGGTCAGGATACCGTCATCCAATACCTGCAAAAGGATATTGAATACATCCGGATGCGCCTTCTCAATTTCATCGAGAAGTACTACCGAATACGGTTTCCTCCTCACCTTCTCGGTCAGCTGTCCGCCTTCTTCATACCCCACGTATCCCGGAGGCGCTCCCACCAGTCGCGAAATACTGAATTTCTCCATGTATTCGCTCATATCAATCCGGATGAGTGCGTCTTCCTTATCAAACAGGTATTCGGCGAGTTTCTTGGCAAGCTCGGTTTTCCCTACCCCGGTAGGTCCCAGGAAAATGAACGAACCTATGGGTTTTTTAGGATCTTTGAGTCCTACCCGTGTACGCTGTATGGCTTTCACCAGTTTTTCCACGGCCGGATCCTGGCCTATTACTTTCCCTTTGAGATTATCGCCCATTTTCAGGATCTTCTCTCCTTCGTTCATATTCACCCGTTTCACAGGTATACCGGTCATCATGGCGATCACCTCGCCCACATGCTCTTCGGTGACGCTGAAACGTTGTCTTTTCGACTCCTCTTCCCAGGCGGATTTTGCGTTTTCCAACTGGTCTATCAGGCGTTTCTCCCGGTCACGCAGCTGAGCCGCTTCTTCGTAACGCTGGCTCTTCACTACCCGGTTTTTCTCCTGTTTAATCTCCTCTACCGCATTTTCAAGATCTACCACTTCCTGGGGTACATTGATATTCTTGATATGTACCCTGGCCCCTACTTCGTCAATGACATCAATGGCTTTGTCTGGCAGGAAACGATCGGTAATGTACCTTTCGGAGTATTTCACGGCCAGCTCAATGGCTTCATCGGAGTAGGTGACATGGTGGTGATCCTCGTATTTGCTTTTGATATTATGCAGGATCTCAATGGTTTCGTCAACAGAGGTGGCATCGATCATCACCATCTGGAAACGCCGCGCCAAAGCACCGTCTTTTTCAATATACTGACGGTATTCATCGAGGGTGGTAGCCCCCACGCATTGGATATCTCCCCGCGCAAGTGCGGGCTTAAACATGTTGGACGCATCCAGCGAGCCGCTGGCACCGCCCGCGCCCACGATGGTATGAATCTCGTCGATGAACAGGATAATCTGGGGGTTTTTCTCAATCTCCTGCATCACGGCTTTCATGCGCTCCTCAAACTGCCCGCGGTACTTGGTCCCGGCCACCAGCGAAGCGAGGTCCAGCGTCACCACCCGTTTCCCGAATAATACCCTTGATACCTTTTTCTGTACGATTCTCAAGGCCAAACCTTCCGCAATGGCGGTTTTACCCACACCGGGCTCTCCAATCAGGATAGGATTGTTCTTCTTGCGGCGCGATAAAATCTGGGCCACCCTTTCGATTTCTTTCTCCCGGCCCACAATCGGATCCAGTTTCCCGATCTCCGCCATTTTCGTGAGGTCGCGACCAAAATTATCCAGGATTGGTGTTCTGGATTTCTCGCCCCCCTTAGTGTCGGCCTTTTGACCGAAACCGCTTCCGGTGCCGAAACTCTTATCATCATCGTCCGTATCCTGGCTGTCCATACGCGGCTCAATACCCGTCAACTGGTATTCCAGCATTTCCTTGATCAGCTTGTAGTCGATCCGGAATTTATGCAGAATCTGACAACCGAGGTTATCGTCGTCTCTCAGCACAGCAAGCAACAAGTGCTCGGTGCCTATGACATTTGATTTGAATATTTTGGCCTCAAGATGTGTAATTTTCAACACTTTTTCCGACTGCCGTGTTAACGGTATATTCGCCAGATTCTTGATGGTATTGGTTGCTGTGCCTCTTGTGGAATTTTCGATAGTTGCTCTCAGATCTTCCGGGTTTAGCCCGGCTTTCTGAATGAGTCCCAGACCAAGGCCTTCGCCCTCTCTGATCATCCCAAGTATCAAATGTTCCGTTCCAATGTAGTCGTGACCCAGCCGTAAGGCTTCCTCTTTTGCCAGAGATATTACCTCTTTAACTCTTTGCGAAAACTTGGGTTCC
>JBEBRS010000082.1:0-11508 GCA_040394705.1 Leadbetterella byssophila | reverse complement strand
GTAGGATTAGGATACACCATAAATACAGGCGTCTGACTATCATCTAAAGCCACCGGAATAATCTTACTTACGGCAGAGCTTCCATCCACATCCACCATGGTGAGGCGGTAATATACCAGCGCTTCAGTCTGGGGCGTACGGAAATCGTAATCATTGCCGCTTCCTTTTGCAGACACTTCACCAATGGCACTAAACACCAGGGCGTCAGAGCTCTTTTCCACAATAAAGTGGCTAAATCCGGTTTCTTCCGCTGTAGACCAGTCCAACAAAGCCGTCCCACCTTCTGTCTTTCCATTAAAGGAAATCAGGTCAACGGGGGTTACAGATAAAACTTCAACAGAAGTACTCGCACTATTATCGGCAGGGTCATCACCCGGAAGCGGTGGAGCATCAAGATTCGCAGTCGTCGACAAAAAAGCACCATTCGTGGTAGTATGCCCTTGTACCCATATATCAAACAGCCATCCTCCTCCAACAATTGCAGGTAAGGCTATATGGATTGTACCCCCGTCGTTGTAAGTTATAGTCCCCCCGTTCAGTAAATCCTGATCTGCGTCTGGAAGAATGGTTACCGCTGCAGAAGGTACGGATACCTGAAGAGAAATTACTCCTGCTGCCACTGCCCCGGAGGATTGAATAAGCACATTAATTTTGCTTCTGCCATTAATAGGGATACTTCCTGGGTCATGCATAACACCCAAGGTCACACTCTGTGCTATTAAACCTCCCAAAGGGCCAAAGAGAAGGGCCGTTAGTAATACTAAGATTCTAGTTTTCATATGATTCAAATAATTGTAATAATAAAAATATTCTAGTTTCAATTTAGCCCCAGCTTTCTGGTGGCATTGTTATTTACGGTATTGGTCTCACCTCCTGAACCGGGCAGTATCTCCACGCTCAGGTTTTGTACTCCCGTGGTAGCTCCAGCTTTGCGTTTGATATGAAACCCTAAAATACCCACCTTCCCGTCTGAGGCCCTCGTCAGCGTAACCGACGACTTTACAGTAACATAAATGGCAAACACGTCCTCCCGGAAAGTCCATTCACCATTACTGTTCAAGATATTGGTGGCACCGTAAACGGACTGTGAATTCAGGCCATCCTGATCACTTGCAGACAAGGTTAAACCCGGCACCGTTATGTCAAAATTCTGGTTTTTAAGAACCTTAACTACAACAGGCTGCCCGCCACTTATTATGTTTCCGTTATTGAGTTCCCAAACATTCACGATAAAGTCTCTTTCTGCGTTAGCCAGGAATTCTGTACTGAAAATTTGGATGGTTGGCGAAAGATCCGGCACTTCTTCAACAATCACCAGCACTACGGTTGACTGAGAGGTTGCCCCTTGGGCATCCACAATCCGGATTGCCACATTGACAGTCCCTTTGTAGCCGGTCTCCGGTGTAAACACGATATCTCCTGTTTCTGCATCCACGGTTATAGTACCTACTTTAACCCCGCCCTGAAGAACATCCTGAGCCGCTCCAGTGGGTACTGTTTCAGGTGTTCCGTCGCCATCCAGGTCAATGAGGGCTACGTCCTGATCATCCCCTTCGGCATCGTAATCGTTCGCCAGTACATTTCCGCTTACTGCCTGGTTCATAGGACCTATAAACTGATCATCGACCGCCAGCGTCGTATTTTCATCGGTAATTGCCTGCACATAAACGGTTACTTCTACCGGCCCGGTACATTCATTACTCGGTGTCTCACAAACGGTATACGTAAAGCTGTCCCTTCCGGTAAATCCACCGCTCGGGGTATATACTGCCTCCCCGTTTCCATTGAAGGAAACAGAACCGTTTGACGGTGGGGTAACTACAGTAGGAGTTCCGAGGGTTCCGCCATCATTACCAGGAATATCATTGTCTTTTACGGGAATGATATTATTGGAACTGCCTTCTTCTACCACTGCAAAGTCTTTGTATCCCACCGGCGGATTTACAGCCCCGCGCTCCAATACGTGAATGGTCAATGGAATTATAGGACAGTCGCCGGCAATATCATTAACACACACCTGAATATTAAAGGTGTAGGTTCCCGGGGTGTCCGTCTGGAAAGTGTATGTTACGTGAGGAGTAATGTGAAAGGTATAGATTGAACCGCCAGGTACCGTAGGTGTGCCTACGCTGGTATAGGTTCCGCCAAACGGCAGATCATCATTGGTAGCTGCATTACCGGGAATCGGGGTATTGATATATCCGGTATTTTGATCCGGACGAATGTACCGCAGCACACAATCCAGCCCCCCGTTTTCATACACATACCGGGTACTCACCACCGCTCCATAAACGTTCAGGGAATAATCAGTACCTACGTTAACGGTTCTTGTTAAGCGGATCTGAATTTCATCAAAAGGATTAGTGCTATAGAATCCGAGTACCGAGCGACCGGTTCCACTGGAAAGCAACGTCAGATCTAAGAGACCATTGTTTCCAAAATCGGCGTTTCCGGCAGGCACTCCGTTATTATACAGTTCAATAATGATGTTGTCATTTCCCAACGCACCGATATCAATCAAGCCGCCGTCATGAGAAACTTCAAAACCGGCAAAGGTTCCTGCCGGGAATGTGTAAGCAGTAGCGGCCACAGACAGGGAAGTAGTTGACAATACTCCCGCCAATGCGTTCATGGAAGCAAAGTCGGCGGTCGATGCCGACACCGCATTCCAGGGCTGCTCCATGGCTTCATCACCCAGACTGGCATTTACCGCCAGAGAAACTCCGGTTTTATCGGCATTGATCACCGCGCCATGAGTTTCCTGACTCAGCATATCTGTAAAACACTCCAGGGCTTCATCACATGCTTTCTGGAAATATACACCCTGAACATTGTAGGTTCCTACTGTAGCTGCTACCAGTTTATCAATCACCAGCCTTACTTCATCAAAGGCCACCGGACTCACCACACCTATAATATGGGTATTGGATCCGCCCAGCACTCCCACACCGGCCAGGATATTACCTGAACTGACAAATACAGGGACGTTTGGTGTTCCACTATTGCTGTCATAAAGCTCTATCTTAATCCCGGAGTTGCCTAATACCGAGGCATTCAACAGGTCTGCCGACTCTACCTGAAATCCGGCGAAAGATCCCGCAGGGTAGGTTTCCAGCGCATTCCCTACCGATACAGATACAGAACCTGCTACTCCTGCTACCGTTGTGAGTGTAGCCGGACTGGCTGAACCATTAATAATATTTTCTGTATTAATAATGGTACCCACATTTAACAATCCTTCAGTACCCGTGCGTAGCCCGTTAATAAAAAGCGGATGCTGGGGGTTAGTAAGAGCCGAAAGCTCATTACAAGCCAGCACGTCTGGCCCTGAAGCCGCACAGAAAGGTTTCAATACTACGCCATGTACTTTAGTGGATGCGGTACTTAACGCAGTATTAATATTCAGAATAACTTCATCGAAAGCCAGATTGGTCATAAAACCTACGGTCACTCTTCCCGTACCGGCAAGCAAAGTCAGGTTCGTAGCAAGAAGATCCCCGCCACTAAATGATCCCCCCGGAACAGCGAGCCCGTCCTTATATAAGGATATGGTGTAGTTACTTAAAAGCCCCACGTTGAGAAGCCCCAACAGGTTACTGTTCTCCAGATCAAAACCAACAAAAGCCTGATTTCCTCCAGCGTTGAGATCGTTCCCGAAGACATCCCCCACGGCATAATTAATTCCTCCACCCAGGGCTGATTCCAGTCCGCCAATCTCTGTGAAACCCGTACCACTCAATGCCCCGTATGGATTAATCACACCAGAATCAGAAGTTCTGACCGCAACCACTCCAAAGGGATAGTCGGGAGCGCCCATGACGTTATTGGTATTACAATCCAATGCGGTACTATAATTGGCCGAAACATACCTCCCGAGCACCAGGTTATACAGCTGAGTGGTACCTATGGCCAGTAAACTCACCGTAGACTGTTCAAACATGACGCGGTTAAAAGAAGCCGCCGTAGCCGGGGCGAACGTAAAGCCGATCCTGGCCTTCTCGCCGGTGTTTGTCAACAGGCCTACTCCCAGTAAGCCCAGCAGTTTTGCCTTATCAATTTCGTATGTATACACCAAAGTTGCACCATCATACAACTTTATGCGGAAACCCGCCCCTGCACCGAGCAGGTCACTTAAAGAGAGGTCAAGAAGCCCGCTATTCAGGAGGTCAAAACCCACGAAGTAAGGATTGGCAGCCGATGCGCTGACCCCCTCATTTAAGTTAATGGTAACCCGCTGCGTTCCACCGCCAACAATCACCGGCACTAGTGAGGTAAAATCTGTGGTACTGGCACTAATCACATTGCCAGGATTAACAGTACCGATACCCAGGACATTAGGAGTAGTCCAGTTAGAACCGCCAGAAGTTTCTATGCTCAACGCCGGACTTTTCGGATTACTGTAAGGCTCAAGTGTGTTAGCCGGCAGCGAGGCTACCTGGGCGGAAGCCGAATAGCAGAAAGTCAGCAGAAAAAGAACTCCCGGAAGGAAGGCCCTTCGAGAGAGCACTTTGGAAATAGTAAATTTTTCATTCATAATTTAACAGGATTTAAACACAATAATTCATTGTAATCGCATTGACCTATTTTTAAAGGTAAAGTAGTGCTATCTAAACCGGCCAGAGAATCCCCGGAGTAGGTTACGTAAGAGCTAGCTGTTATAGTAGATACAATCCATATTAATCTAATTTATTAGTTTTCATGACTACAATTAAAATTATTAATACCTAAAATAAACTATTATATATGAATAAATAAAATTTTTTAGGTACTTTTTTATCTTAATGCAACATTTGTGGCCTGACATACCCACAAAAAGACTAGCCACAGCTACAGCCGGCTATATATATAAGGAAGGAAAATGGAAGAAATTAAAGCCCGGTAGCATCCAGCCAGATGCCAAGAAACATGATGCGGTTTAATTTGCGGGCCAGGGACCGGGAAACCTTCTTAGAATGCTTCCCCTTGAGAAGAATCTGCATTTGCTGGAGGAAATGGCGTTGATCTACATAACACCACAACGTTTTACAAGACATAAAACGGTCGCGGTTATCTACCCAGAGCGCCTTAGAAGACGCAATAAGAAAATCAGAAAATTCATCTTTATCCTGACGTGCGTAAAGCTCCGGCGGCAGGAGATCTTTCATGGCCTGTCGCATTAACCAGCGTGTCTTACCATTTCCGAATCGCAATACATCGGGCACCGCCAGACACAACTCAAAGAGGTCTTTATCAAAGAAAGGATGAATATAGCGAACTCCAAGATCTTTTTCCAAGGCATAAAACTGCTGGAACTGAGCCGCAAATTCGGCATTCACTGCTGCTTTAAAATTAGCAACGATCTCCGCATCCGTATGCGCATATAAATCAGGAGCAGTAACCACTGACTCCTCATCGTAGGACTCAAGAAAGTCGTTATGCAAAAAAGCTTCCATTTTCCCGGAAATGTTAGCGCTAAGCCATTTTTGATGCATCCCCACCGCCAGATATCGTATAAATTCCACCGGAACAAAACCAAACCGACCCCTGGCCAGTGTCAGCAGCTTACCAATGCGCTTCAGATCCCTCCCCCCCATAGCCCGTACAATCTCCTTCCCTACCGCCGTACGACGACTCCCCGCAGCAGACTCTCCGGACTCCCGAAGCTGTACCTGATAAAGGATAAAATTTTCCAGATCATTGTCCCTCAATCCTTTCAGATAACCATAGCCGTGCCCAACCACAGAATCGCCGTCGCTGCCGGTCAGAATAGCACTACAACCCAAGTTTGCCGCCGCGGCACTTGCGGCGTAATGAATGCTGGAGGGTAAAATAAATACTTCAGGAGCCATGCCAGCACGACTTAAACGGTGCAAACACGAATAAATGTCTTTTTCGGGCGAAACGGAGTAGTGCGGACATTGGATCTGCTTAGCCACCAGATCGGCATAAAACAAATCATTCTTTCCCCCAAGATCAAAAAAAAAGGTTGGGAACGACTTCTTGTTTATGCGGGAATAAGCAATGGAAACCAGGGAAGAATCAAATCCACCGCTGAGGTGCGCCCCCACTCCGGAAAGACCTTTTGTTGCCGTGTCTACCGCTCCATAGAATCGCGTACGGAATTCTTCAAAAAGCGTCCCCTCATTAAGGGAGGTAATATCTGCAGGTTTCGGACTCCAATAGGCTTTGCAATGCAGACGACCCTCGAGATCCAGATGCACATAACAGCCGGGTGGAACAGCATCTATTTCCCTAAAGAAAGTCTGAGAATCAGGAGTTTCCTCTCCCAGATTGACTCGAAGCAAGTAATCACGAATCTTATTTTCATTGACCTCTTCGCCTTTTCGCAATTCGGCCAGATCCTGAGAAAAGACAAGGGCTTTGCGAAGATATTTGAAATAAAGAGGCTCAATGCCAAACCGGTCGCGAACCAGATAGGACTCACCCGTTTGCTTATCCTGCAAAAAAAGGACAAAATTGTGTTGTAACTTACTTACAAAGGCGATTCCCTCTTCCCGGAAACAATTCAGAATTTTCTCTTCGAACGAGTTACCGGGATAAGCGAGAACACTTCCCAGTTGTGCATCGCCGCCCTTAAAATAGATATGCATATCCCTATAACGATAAAGATTACAAGGATATGCAATGCAACTCATTCCTTACGGAAAAATCCCGAATTAAATTTCAACACCTACACCATTAAAGCCATCAGGTAGACTCCCTGTTTTCAATGTCAACTTACTTAACAAGCCATGTTTAAGAAGAGCGGGCTTTACATAATTTTTTTTAGGTAACATTTTCATATCATATAATTAATTTAGGCTATACCGATACACAAATATAAATAACAATTCTATCCAAACAAGAAAAATAACTAATTTTTGTAAAAAACTTATAATGGTGAGATGTGAACCACGAACGGTGAGTAGTGAACTATGAGCCGGAGGGCGCAGAGGGCGTGGCACGACAGGTTTTAAGACATCCGGTTCTTGAAAAAATAAATATTTAACAAACATGCGCTCTGGCACAATTTTTGACTAACTGGCACGTTTTTTGATACAGATTTTATACGATTTTCGCCTTTTTATCGTATATATTATATATTTTGCAAGATAAGACGAAGTAAAACCACTATTAAACGGGTATCATCAACCAATTGACTATGAATAAGGCCAATTTCACTAATCTTTCCGCCCTGGTGCTGGACGACCACAAGCTTTTCGCAGATTCATTTGCGAAGTTGATTGAGTTTACAACACTGTTTCGTAACGTCAATGTTTTTTACCAGGAGCAGGAACTCATTCAATATCTTGTTCGATTCCGGACTTCCGACACGCTTTATCTTTTCCTGGACTATCATGTGACTGAAAAGCCATTGCCTACTTTCCTGAATGATATCAAGCGCGTATCGAATAATGCAAAAGTGATTGTAGTCACCAGCGTGGCCAGTCCTTATCTGCTGAATGACTTGTTGAAATACAATCCGGACGGCATTATCAGTAAAACCGCTCCGGCCAATGAAGTAATTAACTGTATTCATGAATTAGCGGCTCAAAAAACGTTCATCTGCCCCGACATTCAAAAAATACTATTGAACCACAGGGAGGAGGCAGACATGCCGTTTACTCCCCGTGAGGTTGAGCTCCTGCAATACTTTTCCAAAGGCTCTTCTATTAATCAGGCTGCGGAAGAGTTGGGGCTGAGCCGGCATACCATTGCTGCCCATCGCCGTAAAATGATGGCAAAAACCCAAACGTCCAGTATAACCGCATTGTTGGCAGCAGCAAAGAAATTTAACGTCATTTAGTATGCTATGAACGTCCTGATTACCTTCTTACTACTAACCCTGATTGCAGGGGCCGCCTTCTGGGTGAAGCAGGCTTCGGACGTTCGTATCCGGACTCTTGAAAAAATAAACGATATGCGCGTAGAAGAAGCCCGCATACAATCAGCGATGGAGGTTTCTGAAAAAATAGGCCAGGATATTCACGACGAATTCTCTTCCTCACTGGCTGGAATTGTACGCCGCATTGAATTGCTGGGCATGGAAACCGAAGATGCGCACATAAAGGGGGATATAGATGATCTGAAAACAGAAGCCGCAAAAGTATATACCTCCCTAAGAGACAAAAGTCACTTCCTGTCTTCGTACAGCAACGCACAGTCCGGAGAATCCCTTGAACAAAAAATACAGTCGGTGCTCAACTTCCTCCTTCCCGCCCCGCTCTATCGAAAAGAAATCGACATAGAGAGTAATGCGGCAGAACTTCTTACTCCGCTTCAACGCCAGGAAATTCTGAAGATTTTACAGGAAGCCGCCACTAATATTCTGAAACATGCTACTAGTGCAACAGACATCTTTGTCTTTCTCTATCCCACGGAACAAAACACACTAATTTTTCAGATAGGCGATAACGGACATACTTTTAAGCGACCCAAAGAAGGCCTGGGCATCCGCTCAATGCGCACCCGCGTAGAAAATCTAAAAGGGACTTTCTCACTCGAAACCGGTGGCGGCACGGTGATTACTATTCAATTTCCCAAAGCAGCATTAAAAGAAGCAATGCTAACTGCTTAAATCAAAATTCGCGCATTTTTTAGACTTTTTCGCATACGTTTAAAACTATTTATTTATTATTTTTACGAAATAAATCAAATGTTCCCGAAAAGGGCATAATAGTATTAAACCAATGTTTACAACGGAAAACAGGGTCGCCCTTGTACTAGATGACCATCGCCTTTTTGCAGATTCTTTCGCCAAATTACTTGAGCAGACTTCTCTTTTTCGTATAGTGCCTATTTTTTACAACGAAAAAGACCTGCTTCAATATCTGATCAGTTTCCGGACTTCGGACAACTTTTATATTTTCGCGGATTACTTCATGGAAAACCGGAATCTTCCTGTGTTTTACAACGACCTGAAAAGGGCGGGCAAAAACCTGAAGATTATCGTGGTCACGAGTCTGATCAAACCGGCCCTCTTACACGAACTGCTCCTCTTAAACCCGAATGGAGTGATCAGCAAATCTGCACAAGCGGATGAAGTTATAGCCTGTATGGATGAGGTGAGCAGAAACAAAAAGTATATCTCCCCTGGCATTCAGGAATTACTTACCCTCTCCCCGGCAGTTCACGGTCTTCCGTTTACTCCCAGGGAAATCGAGATCCTGCATTATTTTGAAAAAGGATATTCCGTGAACGAAACGGCAAACTTCCTCCACCTCAGTCCGCATACGATATCGGCACACCGAAGAAAAATGATGTCTAAGGCAAAGGTAAAGAGTATTACCGCCCTACTGTCTCTGGCCCGTGAATACGATATCTTATAAAGTTCCCCCTATGCCACGCTTACTGTTTGTTCTCTTTTTCTTTGGCAGCTCTTTATGCCTTGCCTCAAAAGATTCCACGGAAGCCCTGTTTAATGCGCTGGAACAGGAATATAAACGACAGGAAATCAATGAAAAGGAGTATCTTAAAAAGACAGACAACCTGATTCTCAAACTTTTCACGCAGGGTTATACGTTCTCCAGTACAGAACTGATACACTATTTTTCGCTTTATCGTGAGATAGCCTGGGGAAACAAAGACTTTCAGTATAATCGGGGAAGCTATTACCGCCACCTCATGAATAACGCCGATCTGAGGGGCAAAGGCGGAGAAGCCGTTTTCTTCGCTGAAAAGTATTCCGTGGAGATGGAACAAGGGCAAGGGAGGAACATTTTGCCGGTAGCCTACATTCGTACCGTTTTTTTCAATCAAAACAAAAATTTCGCCCGAGCTGTCACAGTCTTTGAAGAAACCAAAGATTACATGCTCAGGTTAGTAGACAAGACGAACAGTCCCGCCTTTGACCTGGACGAAACCATGCAGGGCATCCAACTCTACAGCACAATATTGCACGCCTACCTTGAACTTGACAACAGGAAAGCGGCTACAGAGGTTCTGAAAAATGCTGTTTATCTGAATGCGGCACTACAAAAGCTTGACATTGCAGATGCTCCCAAAGCGGCTTCTACCACCTTGATCCGCTTAATGGAAGCAGAATTGGCACTGTACGACGAGAACTACACGCAAGCGCGTACATCCTTGCGTTCAGGCCAGCAGACCCTTCGTGCCAACCGGGAAAAAATGGGCGATATTGCGGCCTTCTTCGAGTCATCGGTTTCCGAATGGTGGTTAAAATATTATATATCTACCCGAAATATAGACAGCAGCAGACATTACCTCGCGCTGAGAGAAAAGGCCGGAAGTCATTTCAGCGACGATGCAGATTTTCTCTACCGGAATAAAGCCTTGATCGCTACGTATGAAAATGATTACAAAGCCGCGTATGACACGCTCCGTCTGGCTATAAACTTTCTGGATCAGCAGAACGAAGAGCTGTCAAACGAGGTGAATGAACTCATGTACTCCCACCTTGAATCCGAATACTCACGAAATATCCTTTCCCATGCTGAAAAGGTTCAGAAAAAGCAGCGCTTATTTCTCCTGGCTTTTGCCGTAGCCCTTCCCCTGATAGCACTTGCATCGTTTGCCTTGCTTCGTCATCAAAAAAGGAAAGCGGCACGAAGAATTCAGGCGCTGAGACACCTGACCGAAATAGAAATTAATGAAATTCGAAATCAAACGCAAAAAGAAGCCACAAAAAAGCTGGGCCGCGACCTTCACGATGACCTTTCCTCTTCTTTAGCCGCCCTGCTTCACCAGCTGGAATACATCGAAAAGGAAAGCGAAAAAGAGAACATTAAAGAAGCTTTACAACAGGTTCGAAACAAAACCACGAACATCTACCATACCGTCCGTAATAAAAGCCACAGTTTATATTTTACTACTCACGAAGAAGTACAGCAGGATTTCGGCACTAGCATCAAGAAGATTGTGGACGTGATTTTACCCACCCATCTAAAGGAAATCGATATCGACCCCTCAAGTGCTGCCCTCCTTAGCCTGGAACAGCGAATCGAAATTATGCGAATAGTGCAGGAAAGTGCAATCAATGTACTTACCCATGCAAAAGATGCCAATGAAGTTTTCGTTTTTCTCTACACCGACAAAAACGATACGGTGGTGTTCCGTATGGGAGACAACGGCCGTTCTTTCAAAAAGGGGAAAAAGGGACTGGGACATACCTCTATACAGCAAAGAGCGCAGGAATTAAACGGAACCCTGGACCTGGAATGGGACAACGGCATGATCATTACGCTAACCATTCCTGTCAAGGCCTGACCCCAACGTATCCAGCCAGATCCCCAGAAACATGACCCGGTTGAATTTCATCAGCAAGGAAGCGCTCACGTGGCCCTTTGATAAGACTTTTATATGACGGGTAAAGCGCTTTTTATCTACGTAATCCCAAAGCGTGCGGTTGTTTTCAAATCTTTCCCGGTTGTCCAGCCACAAACGGCGGCAGGATTCCTGTACATAAGGCAGGAAATTATCCTTATCGTGCCGTCCGTACAATTCCGGGGGAAGAATGTCGACCAGGCTTTCCCTCAGCAACCACCGGGTCTTTCCCTTATCAAACCGAAC
>JBEBRS010000081.1:0-11626 GCA_040394705.1 Leadbetterella byssophila | reverse complement strand
ATAGTGGAGGGAAAATCATCAGCGCAAACCTGTATTTCTTTTGGGGTATGCGTGGTTATAATATGTTCCTACATAAGTTCCTTTACCAATAGTTGTTTTTGTGTAAAATAAATTTTTTTTGTAAATATTTTCATGTTACTTTTGCCGTCGATCGGAAGGGTTATCCGTTCCGATTAAATGAAAAACTATTACACTTCACTTGTACTTGTTATTGAGTATTGTAACCGATTTATTTATTTTTTATAATTTTTAACCTATGATTATGAAGAAAAAATTACTTTTTCTTTGCTTTCTGTTTACTGCTACTATCGGCTTGTTACAAGGCCAGGAGCGCAGAATAAACGGAACTGTGATTGCCGGCGACGACGGTACCGGTATACCAGGTGTGACAGTCCGCGTGCAGGGCAGTACCACCGCTACTCAGACCGATGCAAACGGCCGCTATGCCATCAATGCATCTCAGGGTAGTGTTCTCCTTTTTCAGGCAGTAGGTTATGAAGACATTTCAGCTACTGTGGGATCCTCAGCCGTAGTGGATGTCACCATGCAGGTGTCGCTTACCGAGCTGAATGAAGTCATCATCAACATCCCTTACGGTTCTACCCGGAAGTCAGATTTCACGGGTGTGGCTACAGTTGTAGGTGCTAAGGACATGATTAACCGGCCGATTTCCAACCCGCTTCAGGCACTTCAGGGAGCAGGCCCCGGTATTCAGACCACAGCACCCGCCGGTGCACCTGGTTCTTCGCCCGGTGTAACCATTCGTGGGATCGGATCGTATAGTGCAAATAATAGTGCACTTTACGTAGTAGATGGAGTGGAGTATTCCGGTGGAATGGCGAATATTAATCCGGACGATGTGGAAAGCATTACCGTATTAAAAGACGCTGCTACTATTGCACTGTACGGATCCAGAGGAGCCAACGGTGTGGTAATGGTTACTACCAAGAAAGGAACCAAGAATAAAAGCAGCCTGGATTTTAAAGTTCAGTTCGGGTTCAATGAAAACGGAGTACCTTCTTACAATACTGTAAATGCAGGCGAGTACTACGAATTAATGTGGGAAGCGTATAAAAATAACCTGGTTTATGGTGCCACGCCTATTCCGGCAGACGCCGCAGCACAGATCGCTTCCGGCCTAATGCCCAGAAATGCTGCAGGTATGCAGACTTATGGTGGAAGGACCTATCAGGATATTGTACAGTTCCTCGGAAACTACAATGCCTTTAATGTTCCGAAAGAGCAATTGATCTCGGTAGATGGTAAGCTCAACCCCAATGCCAAGTTGATCTATGGCGATGACCTCGACTGGCTCAACCAAGCCAGCAGAAAAGGGAAAAGAAATGAATACAGCCTGAATTACAGCTCAGGGAATGACAAATCTACCCTGTATACTTCCCTCAATTATCTGAATGAAGAAGGATGGGGCCTGCGGTCATCCATGGAGAGGTTTGCCTTCCGGGTAAATGCTACCAGCGATCTGACCAAATGGATGAGAGCCGGTATGAACGTGAGTGCCAACCGGAACAATTACAATAACGCTGCATCAGGTGGTGCAATCAATGACCCCTTTGTATGGAGCCGCGGTATCGCACCTATTTATCCTGTGCACGTACACAATCCCCAAACCGGTGAATATATTTTGGACGAAGGCGGAAACAAAATTTTTGACCTTGGAAACATGGTGGCAGAATATGGTCTCTCACGCCCTTATAATAGTGGTCGTCATGCCCTGGCAGAAACCTTGTGGAACCGCGATATCTCAGGCAGAGATTATATTGGAGCCAGAGCTTTTGTGGAATTTACCATTTTACCGTGGCTGACCTTCCATACTTCACTGAATACCGACCTTACTAACAACCGTCTTGAGGGGTATGACAATACCAAGGTGGGAGATGGAGCACCCGCAGGTCGCTTCCGTCAGGAGTTTAACCGTACTTTCAGTTATACCTTTAACCAGTATTTTACCGCAGAAAGAAGTTTTGGTCAGCACAATGCCAACCTGGTAGTGGGCCACGAGAACTTTGATTATAATTATGATGAGATCTACGGGATGCGGGCAGGAGAAGGTTTCTCAGATTTTTATACCTTCAGTAACTTTACCGATATCATGAGCCTGACCTCATCTTTATCACAGCGGGCAATGGAATCCTATTTCTCACGGTTAAGCTATGACTTCAACAACCGTTATTTTGTTTCGGCTTCTCTGCGGGTAGATGGGGATTCACGGATGCCACCGGCCAACAGATGGTCTTCATTCTGGTCCCTGGGTGTGGCCTGGAGAGTGGACAGAGAAAACTGGTTTAGCAGTGACTTGTTCGACCTCCTCAAACTGAGGGCTTCCTACGGACGCCTGGGTAACAGTAACGTGGGTACCTATCCGTATCAACCCGGTTATGGCATCAACAATAACGCTGCCGCTCCCGGTGTTGTACTTTCATCATTGGGTAGCCCGGATCTGAAATGGGAAGGTCAGAACCCCTTGGATATTGGTGTCGATTACTCACTCTTAAGAGGCAAAATCACCGGTACCATTGACTGGTATGACAGAAGAAGTACGGGTCTGTTATTCTCGGTAACTCAGCCTTATCATAACGGGGGAACCAATAGCAGTACGAACGGAGGATCTTTTGCAATCTCTAAAAACGTAGGCGATATGCAAAACAAAGGCTTCGAGTTCTCTATTACAGGAAATATTGTTAGAAACCGGGATTTCAACTGGAGCGTAACCGCAAATATTTCAAGACAATACAACAAAATCCTGAAAATGCCGGAGGAAACTCCTGAATTGATCTCAGAACCCTACAACAGAAAAGCCGGATACTCCATCTATGAGTTCTACACCAGAACCTTCTACGGAGTAGATCCTGACAATGGCAGAGTGCTTTACAAAGGAGTAACCAGTTATACCGAAGGCAATGAAAATATTAAATTAGTGCAAAACAGTAGCGGGGGTACCGATACGCTGACGTATGACCATAACCTGGCGGCCAGATCATTTGTTGGTAAATCGGCGCTTCCGAAAGGATACGGTAGTTTAGTGAATAATTTCACTTACAAAAACTTTGATCTGAATTTTGTACTGACCTATCAGTTCGGTGGTTGGATCATGAACAGCGCCTTTATGTCAGCGGGACCATCGAACGGGGCTAACCTGCACAGAGACCTGTTGGACGGATGGAGAAAACCGGGCGATGTTACCGATATCCCGAGAATGGACCTGGGGCAAACTTCACAGTTTGGTGCCAGCTCAACCCGTTGGTTGACCAGCTCAAACTATCTGAGCATCAGTGCTATCAACCTGGGGTACAGGCTGCCTAAGACAGCAACTAACTATCTGCATCTAAAAGGTGGACGCGTGTTTGTAAGTGCTGAAAACCTGGCCTTCCTGTCAAAAAGAAAGGGTATGAACCCGATCAGCAGTTTGACAAGTACCAATTCAGGTGCTTACAACTTTGCAAGAACTTTGAACTTTGGTGTTAACGTGAATTTATAATTTTAGAGAAAATGAAGTTTAAAAATATATCAAGATTTTCACTGGTAGCCGTTCTGGCCGGTGCCTTAGCGCTTACCGGTTGTAAAGAGGAAGCCCTTGAGAAAGTTCCCCTTACCAGGGTATCCCCCGGTACCGTATTTGCGAATACAGATAACGCATTCGCTGCCATCAACGGGATGCACCGTCTGCTGTATAACCAATGGTACAGTGTGCAGGCCGAGGGTGGACAGAGCGGTAACATGTTGTACATGGAAGTATTGGGCGATGATTTCGTGATGACCGCAAACGCAAACGGATGGTTTGTATCGGAGTATCGCTGGTTGAACCACCGGAATATAAATTCCAACATGGTACGGTTTAACTATGGATTTTACTATGTATTTGTGGGAAATGCAAACCAGATCATTACTCAGATCGACAATGCATCAGGTTCGGATGCTGACAAAGCCAATCTGAAGGCGCAGGCACTGACCTATCGGGCATGGGCCTACTACCAGATGGTTCAGCTCTATGGTAAGCGTTACGTAAAAGGTGGCGATAACTCTTCTTTGGGGATGTCGCTGGTATTGGAGCCCAGCACAGACGCAGTTCCAAGGAGCACAGTGGAGGAAACCTATACGCAGATCAACAAAGATCTTGACGAGGCCATTGCCCTTTTCGCATCGGCAAGTGCCCGGAGAGACAAATCTCACCTGAGTATCGAGGTTGCTAAAGGGATAAAGGCAAGAGTAGCCCTTACCCAGCAGAATTATGGTGTTGCTGCCCAATTTGCGAAAGAGGCTCGTGGAAATGTTAAGCCAATGACCCAGGCTCAGGTAATGGGCGGGTTCTCTGATTATACCAATCCGGAATGGTTATGGGGGGTTTACCACAGAGATGATCAGCCTACCTATTTCTACTCTTTCTTTGCGTATGTGGGTAATTTCAGTTCTACCAATACCCGTGGTAATCCCAAGGCAATTAATTCGCGTTTGTATGCCAAGATATCACCAACAGATATCAGAAAACAGTTGTGGGATTCTACAGGTAAGAATGCAGATTTCCCTATAGCTGCCAATGGTGTAAGAATGCCTTATATGAACAGGAAGTTCCTCTTGGCTAACCCAGGGAACAGTAACGGTGACCTGCCTTTAATGCGTGCGGCCGAAATGTACCTCATTGAAGCAGAAGCACTGGCGAGAGACGGTAAGGAAGCCGAAGCTGCTAATGTTCTGTTTGAACTGGCTTCAGCGAGAGATACCGAGTACCAGAAGTCAACGAAGACCGGTGCAGAGCTGATTGAGGAGATTCTGATTCAAAGAAGAGTAGAACTGTGGGCTGAGGGTTTCCGTTTTTATGATCTGAAGCGTTTGAATCTTCCTCTAGATCGTGAAAATGCAAATCACCCCGCTACGCTTGCTCAAAAATTATATGAGCCTGCGGGTACAATCAATTGGGAATTTCTTATTCCTCAAGGCGAGATTGATCGTACACAGGGGGTAGTGGTTCAAAACCCGATGTAATATTAAGGAATTGATTATAAAAAAGGGGGGCTACCGTAAGGAAGCTCCCCTTTTTTTACAGTAGTAAAATACATTGATCTTGCTTACTCAATGATGATTTGAATTTTCTCGCTTTTCTTTTTTGACGTCGGAGGGGGGATGATATGAAGGAAGTACTTCCCACTTTGCAAAACAGTAACGTCAATTGTTATTTTATGGCTATTGGTCGATGCTTTCTTCTCGTAAATCTCTTTTATTGGAACTGTCATGACTAATTGCTCAGATTGTGCACTATAGATTTTAATTGATTCGGGAAGCAATTCAACATTTTTAGTATTTTTGAACTCAATGATTAATTTATCTTTGGCGGGGTTTGGATAAATGTTACTTAGAAAGAAGGAGCCGGAACAATTAACTACTTCTATCTCATATCCCGACCAGACACCGCCCGGGCATTGGTTATCTTTAGCTTCAGCTACTATGTATCCTGAATAACCGCCCGGAAATGTGTAAGTGGAATTAAAAGTTGGTCCTGAGGATTGAGTATGAATAACATTAAGTGCAGGCCAACTTAAAAAACGGACATCATATTGTGATGAGGGGGTACCGTTAAGTGCACTAATTGTAAAACCGTCGCCATAGTGGCTACTACAGAAATATTCATCCGAGTTAGCACCATTAAAAAAATTGTGAATGAAAACACCTGTGAGAACTCCAACTCTTACATTATTATTCTGATAGTTGGAGCTCGTTACATTGCCACATGAATATGAATAGGCTTCGACCCGATAAGAGCCATTCGAAGTCCCGCCAATTGTAATACTGGAACTACTGATAACAGGTGAAGAAGAACCGTTAATAGTTACACCACCATAGGGGGTCCATACAAAGGCCTCGGCGTTAGCTCCCGTTGCACTTCCTGATTGAGTGTCTGATGTTGAACAAAGTACTATTTCGTAATTGGGCGAGATTCCAGTTAATTGAGGTAAAGGTCTGCTTACAGGTAAGTTATTTGTAGTAACCAGTCCTGGAACATCGCTTCTGCTGGCTAGAACACTAATTGAGCCGCCTATGCCCGGGCTGGGGGTTATAGTAACTGAATTCCCCGAACCGCTTTGGGTCCAACCTGAAGGTAGAATCCAATTATAATTGGTCGCGTTTGTGACCGGAAAGACAGAGACCGTCATAGGAGTAGAGCCACAGGGTACCGAAACTGATCCGGAATGGGGTGTGCCATTAATACTGATATTTCCTACAGGACCAAGATATCGGATAGGGATGCTAATAGTAGAGAAGATATTCGGACAATTAGAACAAGTCGGGCCATTGCTAAGGGTAACTTTGACCGTGCCGTTACCATTATGATTGTTCCAGATTACATCAATACTTGTTAGCCCAACCGCCTCGTAAACAGTATTGCCAGTACCTGAAATAATACCGTTAGTCACTTCCCACTTGAAGTGACAAGCATTAACGCTACAAGCCGTGAAATTGCTTACTGAAGCAACGTAAGAGTGCAAACTTCCATTGGGAAACGCATAGCCACAAGAATTTGTGGGAGAACCACAATTAATAGAGATTGTGGGTGTTTGTGCAATACATTGTATTACCCAAAAAAATAAATACAAATGGAGGAGAATGTTTTAGTTTTCATAATTATTAAGTATTAAAGTGTAAAAAATTGATTAAAGGAGAAACAGTTAACCCATGCTGGATTCGAAAAAAGAGATATTTATCTTCTATTTAAAAGATGATTCTGTTCATATAAAAGTGAAGGCTCCTTGGTACGCGACCAGGGGAGGCGCTTTGCCGGGGGGGCTTTCAGATAAAGGAAACCTGAGGTGTATTCAGGAAGCAGTTATATCTTCAAAAACCTCCTTGACCGGAAGCCGGAGACCGGGAAACTGGACGGGAATTACTTCTTTGGTAAAGGGAGGAAGAACCACGTATTCTCCCTCTTCCAGAGAGTGAATAAAAATTACTTCTTCTACTGGGTCTACCAGCCAGTATTCTTTTATACCGGATTCTTTGTACAGCCGATACTTGACCCCGACATCCCGCAGTGCACTTTCCGGGGTAATTACTTCGATGAGAAGGAGGGGTGGGGCAGCCCCCGTCGGCCCGCCCGATACGCTGAAATCTGGCCTGACCACGGAATGAACCTCACACGACCCGCCGGCAGCAGACAGGCATACTTCAGAAAAAGACCCGCGATATTCCCCGGTTTTGAAAAAACGATTGAACCGGGAAGCCAGGCGGCGGGCTGCCGGATGGGGAATACCATCGGCGGTATATACTTGCCCCCGGATAAGTTCCAAGCGGTCTTTAAATGCCCATTTTGCATATTCTTCGTAGGTGTAAGTGGCCAAAAGGTCTATCTGATCCGGAATATGATAGGTTTCTGCGGGTTCCCTGAACACGTGCCGAAACCTTTCCAGCAAGTTCATATCAAAGATATCCCTTGTTTTGAATTTCAAGCCGGGGAAAAGGGCAGAAATGGTCACTTCCTCTTCAGAGAACTGCGTGCCGAGATACCTCCCGTTTCTTAAAGAGTACACCAGGACGGTTCTTTTTCCGGGATCTACCAGCCAGTATTCCCGGACGCCGTTTTCCTCGTATAACCTGAATTTCTCTCCCATCTCCATTCGGGAGTTACCGGGAGAAAGCACCTCCACCACCAGGTCAGGCGGACCCGCACAGCCCCGGTGATCTATTTTGCCGGCATCACAGATGACACACAAGTCAGGCTGTACTACCGTGTCCACCTGTTCATCCGCAAGATCTTCTTTTATACCGGGAAGCCTTACATCAAAAGGAGCGGCGAAAACCAGCGCTGACGTACCCTCAAAGAAATGGCTAAGCTTGACCGTGATTTTGAGCGAAACGGATTGGTGGGCAGGGCCGGGAGCCGGACACATTTTGTGAATACTCCCCCTGATCAGTTCTACCCTTTCCGTAAATTTCCACCTGAGATAATCGGCGAAAGTGTATTTGTGGGCAAAATTGAGCTGACTCAGCGATAAAATTGGTGACTCCATAGCTCCCTTACTTTTTTACAAAGTTATATCCCTCTTCCCGCGCATTTACTTCCGTTCAAACAAGAAAAAAGTTACCTCAAAGCAAAAAATGAATATTCCGGACAAGGAGAAAAGAGAGATATGTACGGTAGAGAGGTCAGAATTCCACTTCTCCCAATCCTTCCCGGATAATTTCGAACTGGGTTGGGTCGGTACAATCGATAATGGTAGAGGGGATAATGCCGCTCCATCCTCCGTCAATGATGATGTCGGCCAGGTACTGGTTTTCCTCGTATATCACTTCGATTTCATTCGGGTACTCCAGGATGTTTTCTTCGTCGTATTTTACCGAGGCCGTGATGATGGGTTTTCCCAGCTCCCGGATGAGGGTTTGGGGAATCTGGTGGTCCGGAACCCGGATACCTATGGTCTTGCGGTTGGTCTGGAGGATGCGGGGCAATTCAGAAGTGGAGGGGAGAATGAAGGTGTACGGACCGGGAAGGTATTGTTTCATTAACCGGAACGCTTCGTTCGAAACGCGGGCGTAGGTAGCAATATCACTCAGGTCATGGCACACAATGGAAAACTTGTTCTGGCTGGGTTTGATTCCCTTGATGCGGCATAGTTTCTCTACCGCTTTCGTATTGTAGGAATTACACCCCATAGAATAAACGGTATCGGTGGGGTATACAATAATTCCCCCGTCTTCCAGGCATTCTACTACCCGTTTAATTTTACGCATGTCCGGGTTGCCCGGAATAATTTCAATCAGTTCAGCGGCCATTGCCTTGTGTATTATGGAGTGCCGCGTAGTTAATCACGAGGTTACAAAAAGTTCTGACTCCGTTTTTGAAGCCTGATTCGTCGAGGTAAAAATCAGGAGTATGGTGAGGTGCCGCTGCTTCCATGGGGGTCTGCGGGGGCCTGCCGCCCAGGAAAAAGAATAATCCCGGCACTTTTTCCTGGTAATAACTGAAATCTTCGGCCCCCATTACTACGGGAACCTCTTGTACCCACTCTTTTCCTACGCTTTCTATAAAAGTAGGAACCATCATCTGGGTCAGGGCTTCGTCATTCACTGTCACCGGGTAACCGGGAATAATTTTCACTTCGGCTTCGCATTGGTTAGCCACGGCGATGTTCCGCGCAATAACTTCTATGCGCTTGTGTACAAACACCCGCTGTTCGCGGGTCAGGGTACGAACTGTACCGATCATTTTGACCGATTCGGGTATAATATTGTGCCGGATACCTCCGTGTATAGCGCCTACGGTGACTACGGCAGGGGCTTCTATCAGTTTTACGTTTCGGGAAACCACCGTTTGAAGTCCGTTAATAATCTGGGCGGAGGTCACCACCGGGTCCACGCCGTCCCACGGATAGGCGCCATGGGTTTGTTTCCCTTTCACCACAATTTCCAGCTCGTCTACGGCCGCCATGGTCGGGCCGGCTTTATAGGAAATCATGCCCGCGGGCGTAGGAGAGTTGATATGGAGGCCAAAAATCACATCGACCTTCGGGTTTTCCAGTACGCCCGCTCTCACCATGCCGTCTGCGCCGAAAGGAACACTCTTGTCTTGCACCCCTTCTTCCGCGGGTTGGAAAATAAACTTCACCGTGCCCGCCAGATCTTTTTTCATTCCGGCCAGAATTTCGGCCACACCCATCAATATCGCAACGTGGCTGTCGTGCCCGCAGGCATGCATGACCCCGGTTTCCTGGTCGTTATACACCGTTTTTACCTGAGATTTGAAAGGTACATCCACCCGTTCCGTTACCGGAAGTGCGTCCATATCTGCCCTCAGTGCAATCACGGGTCCCGGTTTTCCCCCTTTCAACACGCCTACCACACCGGTCACCGCGATATTCTCCGTAACCTCTATCCCCAATGCGCGCAAATGGTCGGCCACGATTTTCGCGGTCCGGAACTCCTGGTTTCCCAGTTCGGGATGCTGGTGCAGGTCTCTGCGCCACTCAATGACCTTTTTTTCAATCCGGTCAGACTCCGTGATGACGTGTTGTTTAAGTGAGGTTTGTGCCACAGCGCTCAGGGAGACGCCGGTCAGAAGGATTCCGTAAAGTAATTTCATCTTTATAAAATTTTTGCTTTCAGCCTTCATCTATCAGCCGGGCGGAAGGCCGCCCCGCAACGCTTCGCTTATACATTGGCGGCGGGAGGCGCTCCTCTTGGTGTGCCGGTTTTCTGATAGCTGAATGCTCATGGCTATTTCATCATTATTAAACTTTAGCTTTTAGCCACACGGCTGACCGCTTTTCTTTATTGGGTGCAGCTGGTGGCCGCCCCGCAACGTTTCGCTGGTATACCGTCTCGTAGCGGTCCTTCTCCCAACTCAAAGCTCATAGTTTAGGTCACCGGTCCATCACACTGTACACCGCTTCCGGGCGGTCAGTAGACAAAATATCTACCCCCAAATCTATATAATTTTTGTAAACATTATTTCCACGGGCGGCAGCTTTTTTGTCCAGGTTGCCCAAAACACCGAGAATAACCGGGATTCCTTTCGCGTGAAGGAAGTCGATCAGGGCTTTATCGGGCTCGTTTACCCCAATAAAAGCCACCATATTCCGGTCGGGGATGCCCAGTTCATGCAGGCGGTGGTAGTCTTCCGGTTTCATGATGCCTACTGAAATCATCAGGCCGGGGTGAAGATCGTACACTTTCCGTGCATCGGTGGCATTGTAGGTAATAATCACCGAATAATTTTCTGCTTTTGTTCTCCGTACCGACTCGATGACCTTCTCGAAAGGCGTACCCCGCTTCACATCCAGGGTAAAGAGTACTTTATTCTTTCCCCAGACAAGCACCTGGTCAAGCGTGGGGATACGGTAAGGACTCACCGTGCCGAAATTATCTTTAATGTATAGTGATTCCAGGTAGGCCCAATCCCTTTGCGATGTTTTTCCGCTTCCTGTAGTGGTACGGTCCAGGGTGTTATCGTGCATCATGTATAGAACGGAATCCCGCGACATCGCAATGTCACACTCTATAATGCTGGGCATTTGCCGGGCGAAGTAGGCGAAAGACTCCAGGCAGTTTTCCGGGTAACCGGGCAGTTCGCCTCCTCCCCGGTGTACGGAGACCATAGGAAAATGCGGGTTTCCAGGGGTGAAAAAGTCGAATGCCGACCGGGGTTCGGAAAGGTATGACGCGGGTATGTTCCGGCAGGCGGTACCCCACATACAGAGCATCAGGCAGAGGAAGATTTTTTTCATCTTTATAAAATTTTTGCTTTCAGCCTTCAGCTATCAGCAGTCAGCTTATACATTGGCCGGTTGGTGTGCCGGTTTTCTGATAGCTGATAGCTGAAGGCTCATGGCTATTTCATAGGTATATATTTTGGTCATAAGCTATCAGCTATAAGCTATGAGCTTGGAGCGAGCCGGGCGGATGGCCGCCCTGTGGGGAACCGCTACCGGCATAGTTTATCGTAAATTTTGGGCGGAAAGATACAAGGTAAGTGGCGCAATAACGTGATATCACGTAAAAAAATGGTTTTTTTAAGGAGAATGTAGTTTTTTTAAAAACAAGTTCCTATCTTTGCACCTCAAAATGGATTAAAGTTATATAATAACGAAATGGCAAATCATAAATCAGCTCTTAAAAGAATCAG
>JBEBRS010000080.1:0-11711 GCA_040394705.1 Leadbetterella byssophila | reverse complement strand
TCGCGCCACCCACCATGAGAGCTACTCTCTGTAAGGCTAATCTTCTTTTCACGTAGTACTATAAATGTTATGGTTGATCTAAAAACAGCTTTAAAAGTAACGATGTATAGGAACTTTTCCTGAAATATTTGGTTAATTTCTTGACTTTAAGGCCCTATATAGAATATATATAAATAAGAATATACCCGCGGTTCTTCATTTGTAGCGACCAAATAAAATATTGAGTAGACTAACTTCCGTATTGAATATTTTATAGAATTTTGTGGGAAATACCAAAGCGGTTTAGTGTCCGGGTCAAAAATCCGGAACCTATTGCGTAGAACGAATACCTGTCACCTATGCCCTCTTATTCCCGTCTCCTCTCCGGCTTCGTGCTACTGAAATTCTTTCTTCAGTATTTTCTGGTGCGGGAAGTATACGAACTTCACCGCGACGAGTTTCTCCATCTCGATCAGGCCAACCATTTGGCATGGGGTTACTTTTCAGTCCCTCCCTTTACCTCCTGGGTGGCTTGGTTGATAAGGGAACTCGGCAATACGGAATTCTGGGTGCGGTTTTTCCCTGCCTTATTCGGTGTGTTCACGCTGGTGGTGGTATGGAAAACCATTGAATACCTGAAAGGAAACCTTTACGCGCTGCTGCTTGGTGCACTTTGTGTGTTGTTCTCGCCTCTGCTTAGGTTAAACGGCTTGTTTCAACCCAATTCGTTTGATGTGCTGGCCTGGACAACCCTCTATTTTCTGCTCATCCGGTATCTGGATTCGCGGGCAGGGAAATGGCTGATAGGGGGAGGGGCGGTGCTGGCCCTGGGTTTTCTGAACAAGTACAATATCCTTTTTTGGGTGCTGGGAATCTTCCCCGCATTGTGCTTAAGCCCGCACCGGAGTCTGTTTCTACGGAAAGTTTTTTACCTCTCGGTTTTTGTGGCCCTCCTCCTGGTACTGCCCAATCTCCTCTGGCAGTACCGGCATGATTTTCCCGTTTTGCATCACATGGCCTTACTGCGGAAATACCAGTTGGTACATGTGGAGAGGTCAGACTTTTTGAAAGACCAGTTTTACTACTGTATCGCAGCCTTGCCGGTTTTTGTGGCCTCCGTGTATGCCCTGTGGACTTATCCGCCGTTTTCGCGGTATCGGGTTTGGGTGTGGAATATCATTTTTACGCTGGGGGTCTTTGCCTTTTTCAGGGCGAAGTCGTATTACGCCCTCGGACTTTACCCCATTTATATCAGTTGGGGGGCTGTTTACCTTGAAAAGGTGCTGGAACAAGGATGGAAACGTTACCTGAGGCCGGTGGTAGCCGCATGGCCGGTGATTATACTGGCTCTGGTGATTCCCCTGGAGTTTCCTGTGAAAACACCGGGGGAGCTGGTGGAATTCGCGGAGAAAAACCCGGCCCTGGGTATGCACCGCTGGGAAGACGGAAAGAAATATCCTTTGTCCCAGGATTTTGCCGACATGATCGGGTGGAAAGAGCTGGCGGAAAAAACCGGGAAAATCCGGGCCACCCTGCCGGTGGGAGAACCCGTACTCATTCTCTGCGATAATTACGGACAGGCGGGGGCCATCAATTACTACAGCGGCGGACGGCTGAGAGCCGATGCCTTTAACGCCGATTACCTGGGCTGGTTCGACCTCTCCGTACCCTACCGTCATCTTATCCGGATCAAGAATGCGGGAAACCGGGAGGAAGAAATGCGGGAAACGCTTCCTTTTTTTGAAAAGGGTCGCCTGGTCGATTCCGTGGCGAATCCCTACGCGAGAGAATATAAAACCGATATTTTTGTTTTTGAAAACGCGAAGATCAATGTGAATGAGCGAGTGCGTGCGGAGATTGAGAGCGTTGCTGGGCGGCGGTGAGCAATGAGTATTGAGTATTAAGTGGGGGGCACTTGACCAATCGCTAGTAAACAAGTCTAATAGCTAACAGCTAATTTCTAATAGCTAAATTTACACAAATGAAATAGCCATGAGCATTCAGCTATCAGCTATCAGAAAACCGGCACACCAACCGGCCTATGAATAAGCTGACTGCTGATAGCTGAAGGCTGAAAGCAAAATTTTTACACAAATGAAACGAGCCAATACACCTTTTGCAGCTCAAAAAACCGGCAAAGGTTCAGTTAAAATGGGCGTCGTATTCCTCTTTTTTAAAGCCTACCAGCGTTTTCCCATCGGTTTCTACCACGGGGCGTTTGATCACGGACGTATGTTCCCGGATCAGAGGGATAGCCGAGGAGGCATTTTCCAAAGCCGCTTTGGCGGTATCGTCCAATCCTTTGTACGTGCTGCTCTTTTTGTTAACTACGGTGTTAATTCCGGCTGCGGAGAACCATTCTTCCAGTTTTTCTCCTGAAATTCCCTCGGTTTTAAAATTATGAAAGGAAACGGGGATGTTCTTTTCCTTAAAATAAGTCAGTGCTTTTTTGACGGTGTCGCAGTTTGGGATTCCGTACAATGTAACCATAAAAACGATCTTTTATATAGTTAACCGGGGTGTGCTGAAATTAGTTCTGCTCCCCGAGCGTTAGATTATGAGTAATGAGTTCCGAGTTCCGAGTTCCGAGTTCCGAGTTCCGAGTTCCGAGTTCCGAGTAGGGAGTGGTGCTACAGCTTCTGCCGATGATGAACAAACTCGGAACTCACTACTCGGAACTCAGAACTAATTAATAACCAATGAAATACCTGCATCTACTCTTATTTATTCTACCGCTTTCGTGCCAGTCGCAGGGAGTAAAGTGGGAAAAAAGTCTGGCGGAAGCGTTCCGCGAGGCCCGAAAGCAGGACAAGATCCTGTTTGTGGAATTCTATTCCCCGGGTTGTCCGTATTGCCAGCGCGTGGCTCCGTTTTTTAAAGAGAAAGAAGTAGCGGACCTCTATAACACGGCCTTTGTCAATTACCAATTGGATGTGGAGACGGAAGAGGGCCGGGAGTTTGCCCAAAGTATGGGGCTGGATGTGTTCGGTATCCCTTACTTTCTGTTCTTCAGGGGAGATTCTACGCTGGTGCATGCCCGCGACGTGTCGGCCGACCTGAATTCGGTGCTGCAACCGGGTAAGATGGTTATCGAAAAAACCTATACCGGGGAAAACTACGCCCGCCGTTTTGAGTCCGGGGTGCGGAGCGAGAACTTCCTGACCCACTATGCGATATTTTCGCGGGTGAAGAAAGATACGGCCAGCAACAAAAGGGCTATTGATGCCCTTTGGGCTACCTACCCGGCGGCCAAACGAAACTCCCGAACCTCCTGGATCATCGTGAAAAAAGCCCTGATGGATGCGCAGAACGGTTTTGCCGATTACTGGCTTGGGAATGTACCGCAGGCCAAAGCCTATGAGGACGCTTCGAGCCATGGAAACGTGGAAAATGCTTTCTCGCGTTTACTTTACGGAACCCTGTTCAGCGCGGAAGCGGAGCATTTCAGTGCTGCGCAATGGAAGGCGTTGCAGGAGAAATTCGCGCCGGTGCTGGGGGCAAAGGAAACGTCAGGCCTGATTTGGGAAAGAGAAGTGCTGGCGCATTTCAGGGAAGGAAATACTGCGGCCGCGCTGCGGGCGGGGGAGGCGGCGGCCGGCCACTTCCGGACCGACGCCTCGGCCCTGTCGTACCTGGCGCGGGTGTTTGATGAAAATTGCGGAGATTGTCAGGAGGCAGTGGCTCGTTGGCAGAATGCAGCAAAGGCTTTGCAGAAATAAAAAATTAGCAGGTTCTACGTAACATAATCGGTTTTTCTGGTGTTCTAAATATAAAGAAGACCAGTATTAAACACATGAAATTCAAAACCGCCTACTTCACTATTTTTTTGTCCGCCCTGATTTTGGCGGCCTGTAACACCGAAACCAAGCAGGAGCAGGTAGAAGAACCTGCCATTGACACCCGTACGGTGACCTGGGTGCCCGACATCGCCGAGGCCCTGGCCAAGGCCAAAGCCACCGGAAAATTGCTGTTTGTAGAGTGCTATTCACCTACATGTCCGATTTGCCAGAGCATAGAACCGCACTTCAGTACACCCGAAGTAGCCGAACGCTACAATACCGATTTTGTTAACTATAAACTGGACGTAGGTGTAGCGGAGCAGGTCAAGTTTTTGAACGATAAGAATATCTGGTTGCCGAGTTTTCCCCAGTTTCTCTTTTTTGACGGAGACGGTCGCCTGGTACACCAGGGAGAAGTTACCGCTACTACGGAGTCTATCCTGGGAGTAGCAGCAGATGCCTTGACGCCGGAAAAACAGACCGGGAATTATAAGTCGCGGTTTGATCAGGGCGAGCGGGGCTTTGATTTTCTGGTGAAATACGGGGTGTATACCCGTCTGATCAAAGATACTGTAGAAAACCGCAAGGTAGGAGACGCCCTTTTCGAGGTTTTTCCTAAAGACGAGATCAATAGCGAGACCAGCTGGGCGGCTACCAAGAAAGTAGTAACCAGCGTAGACAACGGTTTCTTTAAACACTGGATCAACCATATACCGCGGGCGGCGGAGTTCGAGAAAAAAGCCGGGCATAGCGGACAGGAGATGAACAGTCTCGGTAGTATCGTGCAAACCTCGGTAGCCAAAGACGGCAAAACCTATAGTACCCAGCAGTTGGTACAGATGAAAGACTATATCCGGAAAGTGGGGGGAGGCGAATACGCCGATACCTACGTATGGGAGTACGAAACCCTGGCCAACCTGAGAGAGGGAAAACCTGCCGCCGCTTTGGCGATAGGGCGGAATATGGCTGCAAAATTTGCCGGGAACGGTCCTTCGCTCGTTTACATTACCAAAGTATTTAACGATAATTTCCCGGACAACAGTTACCTGTCCGTAGCGGGAGAATGGATGGCCAAGGCGGCTTCCCTGATCAGTGAGCCTAACCAGAAGGCCGAGTACCATTATGAACTGGCGCGACTGAATCTGAAAGCGGGAGATAAAGCCGCGGCCGCGGCCAACGCCCGCGAAGCCCAAAAGCTCGCCACCTCCGCCGGCTCCGGACTGAAGAAATTTAACGACCTGGTAAGTTCAATGAAATAGCCATTAGATATTAGACACACCGGGTGGCGCTCCGCCAACCGGCGGCTAGGCGCCCCCCAATGAATAAGGTGGTCCGCCACTGCGGCTAACAGTTAACGGCTAATTTCTAACAGCTAATTTCTAATAGCTAAAAATTATGCACATGAAATAGCCATGAGCATTCAGCCGGGTGGCGCACCACTATCATCCGGGTGGCGCACCACTATCAGAAAACCGGCACACCAAGCGGTGCGCCGCCCGGAGGAGCGCCTCCCGCCGCCAATGTATAAGCGAAGTGTCGCGGGGCGGCCCTCCGCCCGGCTGACTGCTGATAGCTGAAGGCTGAAAGCAAAAAATTAATACAGATGAAATACCTCGCCCTCCTCCTCATGGTTACCCTCAGCACCGCCCGGGCCCAGGTGCGGTGGGAATCCGACATGCAAAAGGCCCTCGAAAAGGCCGGAGCTTCCGGTAAACTGCTTTTCGTAGAAGCCTACCTGCCCACCTGTCCTGCTTGCCAGGCCATGGAACCGAACTTCGCGGATCAGGCAGTGGCCGAACGTTTCAATGCCGGGTTTGTGAATTATAAAATGGACCTGAGTGTGCAGGGCGCGAGAAAATTCCTGGACGACCGGAAGATCGAGTTGCCCAGTTTCCCCCAATTCCTGTTTTTTGATGCAGAAAGCAGGTTGGTACACCAGGGCGAAGCCCACCCCACGCCCGCGTCTGTGCTGGAGGTAGCCGCCGACGCCCTCGACCCCCGCCAATGGAGCTCCCGGTACAAAGCCCGCTTTGAGGAAGGCGACCGCGATATCGCTTTCCTGGTGAAACTCGGCGCCTACACCCGCCTCACCATGGATACCCTCTATAACCACAAAGTGGTAGATACCCTTTTCACCGTATTCCCCAAAGAAGACCTGGGTGGAAGCCTCGGCTGGGGCGTCATGAAAAAAGTGGTGACCCACACCGAAAACGGCTTCTTTAAATACTGGATCGATCGTATACCCGAAGCCGCCGCCCTCGAAAAAGCCGGGGGACACAGCGGGTACGAAATGAACGCCCTCGGCGCCATCGTACAGAGAACCATCTTTGATCCGGCCAGCAAAAACTTTACTATATCGCAGGTGAACCTCCTCCAGACCTATATGGAGAAAGTAGGGGCCGCCGCCTACGTAGACGCTTTCCTCTGGGAACACCGCATGCGCGCCTGGCTCCGGGAAGGCGACGAAGCCCGGGTCCTGGCAGCCGGAGAAAAAGCTGCCGCGTTCTTTAAAGAAAACGGGCCTTCCCTTATTTACGTGACCCATGTCTTTAACGACCACTTCCCGGGCACCGCTTACGTAGCGTCCGCCCGGAACTGGCTGAAAACGGCCCGTCCCCTGCTGAAAGAAAACGCCTACCTGGCCGAATACCATTATGAATTAAGCCGCTTGAATACGCGGGAAGGAAACAGTGCTGAAGCAGGGAAAAACGCGCAGGAAGCGCTCCGTCTTGCCCGTCTGGCCGGCATAGATACCGCCCGTTTTGAAACGAATGTCCGTTAGACTTTGATCTCGATAAACGCCTCCGAAAGCGTAATCCGGCCTTCCCGGTACAGGCCGCCAATTGCCTTTTTAAACGCCTTCTTGCTCATGCCCAGTTGCTCCTGGATATCCAGAGGGTCAGATGCATCGCTGAGGTGAAGAATCCCCCCGTTTTCGCCTAACTTTTCCAGTATAATCCTCGAATTTTCATCGCGGGCTGGCCGGAAACCCAGGGGCTGAAGAGATACGTCAATTTTACCGTCTTCCCTGATTTGCTTGATATAACCCGTGGTCTGATCGCCCCAGGCCAGGCGACGGAAGATTTCGTTTTCGTAAACCAGTCCTTTGTAAAGGTGATTGATGATCACGTTATAGCCCATGTCCGTCTTCTCAAAAACCAGGAGGTCCACCTTTTGGTTTTCTTCCAGGTCTATACTTTCCTGGTTCCTGAAAAACTTATGGATCTTCGCGGAGGCCACCAGGCGGTCGGTCTCTTCATCGAGGTACAGGTACACCGGTACCCATTGTCCTTGCTGTAGTTTATGCTGCTGTTCTTTAAAAGGTACGAAAAGATCCTTTTCCAGCCCCCAGTCAAGAAACGCCCCGATAGAGGAGGTGGCCACCACTTCCAGGATAGCGAACTGGTTGAGGTAAATGGCCGGTGTGAGAGTCGTCGCAATCAGGCGGTCTTCCGAGTCGCGGTAGATAAAGACTTCCAGTTCCTGGCCCATTTCAATGTTTTCAGGAATGTATTTGTGGGGAAGAAGTACGTCGTTCTCTTCCGCATCGCCCAGGTAAAGCCCCACGCTGGTAGCCCTTAAAACCCGCAGTGTATTGTATTTCCCTACTTCCATGTCATCGTTTTAACCGTAAAGGTACAACCCCTAAAGTGAATAGTGAACAGTAAAAAAAGAAAAGTTGCGGAACAAGCCCGCAACTTTTAATCCGCCTAACATCTAACAGCTAATATCTAATATCTAATAGCTGATAGCTGATAGCTGATAGCTGACAGCTGTTAGCTCACAGCTCAAAGCCCACCGCTCTACGCTTCCGGTGCCGGCGTATACCGCAAATACGGCTTCACTACCTTCACGCCTTTCGGGAAACGCTGGATCGCATCTTCCGTAGAAACGGAGGGCACAATGATGGCGTCATCACCCTGCTGCCAGTCGGCCGGTGTAGCCAGAGCATGATTCGCGGTCAGCTGAAGCGAATCTATCACTCTCAGGATTTCCTGGAAGTTCCGGCCCGTAGATGCCGGGTAGGTCAGGGTCAGCTTGATCTTTTTGTCGGGCCCGATCACAAATACCGATCTCACCGTAGCTTTCTCTGAAGCGTTCGGGTGAATCATATCGTAGAGTTCCGCTACCTTGCGGCCCTCATCCGCGATGATCGGGAAATTGAATTCAACATTACTTACTTCTTCGATATCGGGGATCCAGCGGTTATGAGAATCCAGGTCATCTACAGAAACGGCAAGAATCTTGACCCCCCGCTTCTCGAAATCGCCTTTCAGTAATGCCGTCTTCCCTAACTCCGTGGTACACACGGGTGTGAAGTCGGCAGGGTGAGAAAACAGCAATCCCCAGGAATTGCCAAGCCATTCGTGAAAACTGATCTGACCTTGGGTGGTGTTCGCCGAAAAGTCAGGGGCAGTATCTCCTAGTCTAAGTGACATGATATTATAAATTTTAATGAAACTATTAAACTACCAGTTTGGTAGACTATTGCAAATAACGGGATTATTTTTAAGAAACCCCTGAAAAGAATAAAAATATTTCCCATTTTTACCTTTTAAACTGAGTCTGATGCTTGAAACGCGCTCTTTGGAGTTCTTTTACGGTGAATCTGCCCGTTTTTCTTTTCCGGATGTAAAGTGTGATTCAGGAGACACCCTCCTGATTTTGGGAAATTCGGGTTCCGGGAAAACCACTTTCCTGAACCTGATGGCCTTGTTGTTGTCGCCCGCCAGCGGAGAGATCCGGGTGAACGGCACACTTACTACCGGCCTTCCTCTTCATGAATTGCCCGGTTTCCGGGCCAGGAACATTGGCCTGGTTTTTCAGAAGCCGTATTTCGTCAATGCCCTGAACGTGAGAGACAACCTCTTAATGGCCAATTATTTCGCGGGGAACCCTCCCGCCAAAGACCGGGTACATCACCTTGCGGAATCCCTGGGGTTTTCAGGACTCCTCGATAAAAAAGTCACCGAACTCAGCGGGGGTGAGCAGCAACGGGTAGGCATTGCCCGGGCGCTCATGAATTCGCCCCGTCTGATCCTGGCCGATGAACCTACTTCGGCCCTGGACGACGTCAACTGCGACCGTGTAGCCGACCTGCTGGAGGCCCAGGCCAAAGAAAACGGCGCCGCCCTGGTGATTGTGACCCACGATCAGCGCCTTAAATCAAGATCTCCCCACCAAATTACCTTGTAACCATGTTGCTGAAGATTGTCTGGAAAAACATTGTCGATAAGAAACTGAACAGTATCCTGGCCGTTTTGCTGATGGCCTTTGGTATTGGTATCATCTCCCTACTGGTCACGGTAGGGAAACAGCTCCAGGATAAATTCTCCAAAAATATTTCGGGAGTAGACATGGTGGTCGGCGCCAAGGGCAGTCCTTTGCAGCTCATTCTTTCGGGCGTCTACCAGATCGACTCCCCCACCGGAAATATCCCTCTTAGTGAACTCGATGTTTTGAGGGCCAATCCTTTGGTCAGGGAAGTGATCCCCTTGTCGATGGGCGACAATTACAAAGGATACCGTATCGTGGGAAGCACAGAGAAATACCTGGAACATTTTCATGCCGGACTGAAAGAAGGGCGGGCTTTTCAGCAAACCATGGAAGTGGTAGTGGGCGCTACCGTAGCCCGTAACCTCGAACTGAAGCTGAACGATACCTTCGCCAGTGCCCACGGTTTTGAAGAAGACGGCCACAGCCACGACCACGAGGAATACAAGGTGGTGGGCATACTGGAATACACCAACTCTGTACTGGACAACCTCCTGGTGAGTAACCTGGAAAGTGTATGGGCCGTACACGGCAACCATGAAGAAGAACACGGGCACGAAGAAGAACACGGGCATGATGGGGAACACGATCATGAGGGACACGACCATGACCATGCGGAAGAGGCGGGTCCGCCGCGGGAGGTTACTTGCGCCCTGGTGAAATTCCGCTCTCCTATGGGGCTGATGTCTTTACCCCGCATGATTAACCAGGATACCCAAATGCAGGCGGCTTTACCTGCCATTGAAGTAAACCGGCTTTTTGAGCTTATGGGCATAGGCATGGACGCACTCAAGGCCCTGGCCGCCGCCATCATGCTGATCAGCGGGATAAGCGTTTTTATCACCTTATTTAATGCTTTGAAAGAAAGGAAATACGAGCTGGCCCTTATGCTTTCCATGGGCGGCACCCGCGTGAAACTGTTTTTCATGCTTTTGCTGGAAGGCGTGATCCTGGCCCTGTCGGGGTACGTGCTGGGCATTCTTTTCAGTCGTTTGGGACTGTGGCTGGCGTCTGGTGCGCTGAACCGGGGGTACAATTATACGCTGGAGCAGCAATTCCTGCAAAAAGAGGAAATTTATTTGCTCGTATTAGCGTTATGCATAGGTATAGTAGCGGCCCTTATCCCTTCGGCCGGAATCTATAAAATTAATATCTCAAAAACGTTAGCAAATGAGTAAAAAGCTGATTTTGTCCCTGTTATTTATTCCCGCGGTGGTTTTCGCCGCCAACCCCGTCAAAATCAGCTGGGAGCAGTTGAGTGACGTGACGTTTAAAAAGAAGTGGAACGCTACCGAGAATATGTTTTTACTGGAACCTCAGTTTGGTCCCAAAGTGCTGGAACTGAAAGGAAAGGAAGTGCAACTGGGAGGATATATGATTCCGGTAGACGTAGACGCCAACTATTATGTTTTGTCTTCTAACCCGTTTGCCTCCTGTTTTTTCTGCGGTGGGGCCGGCCCCGAGTCGGTAGTTTCCATCAAATTTAAAAAGGTAACGAAACGATTTAATACCGACGATAAAGTAACCATTAAAGGTATCCTGCGTCTTAATGTAGACGACATCAATGACCTCAACTATATCCTGGAAAGCGCCGAAGTCATTTGATTAATGGTCAATGATTAATGGTTAATGGTTAATGGTCAATGGTTAATGATTGATGGTTAATGAATTTGGGGATAGGTAGGGGAGAGGAAATTTTGGGATCGAAATAGCTGAAAGTTAAGAGCTGACGGCTGATAGCTAAACTTAAAACGTATGAATAAAAAATTGTGGTTGCTGGTGGCCTTTTTCGGAATAGGGATCAGCACTTCTTTTGCACAGAACTATAACAACTGGGCCATTGGCCTCAAAGTGGGCGAGCCTCTCGGTCTGAACGTGAGAAAGTATTTCGATTCAGGTACCAAAAACGTAGATATTAATTTCGGAACCTACGGTTTTCTTTGGGGAAGAACCAGGGAGTACAATAACAAAGCCTACTACGAACAGGCCGGGTTGATGGTACAGGGGATTTTCCACTGGAACAAGCAGCTGGGTTCTTCGGAACGTTTTCAGGTGTATTATGGCTTCGGTGGACAGGTCAATTCCAGAAAGACCGTACCCCCGGTAGGGAACAATGTGGCCCAGAAACAGATATCTTTAGGTGCGGTAGTCAACGGGGGGATGGAATTCAGCCTGCCCGACAATGACCTCAGCCTGTTTGCCGATTTAGGTTTATACGCGGAGCTCGCACCCAAGATTCTGCTTACTTCCGTGCCGGCCAGCGTAGGCCTAAGATTAAATATCGGAAGGTGATTCCAACCTTTTGGAGCGGGGATTAGTCTTTGTACTAAACCCCTTCCAAATATGAATAAAATCAGATTGGTTAGAAACACTACGGTACCGGCAGATTCAGTTATTTACCTGAAAGCGGAATCCAATTATTCGGAAGTTTTCTTCGCTGACGGTAGTGTGATGACCCTTTCCAAGACCTTAAAGCGGTTGGAACCCCTTCTGCAACCTTTCGGTTTTTTCAGACCCCACAAGTCCTTTCTGATCAATCCCCAGCACGTCATTTCCATGTCGGTGTATGCCGCACGGCCTAACATTATGTTATCCAATAACCACCAGGTAGAGATCAGCCGGCGTAAAAAGAATGATTTGCTCGAAATCCGCCGCAAGGGTTTTTAGTTGGCTATGAGC
>JBEBRS010000079.1:0-12126 GCA_040394705.1 Leadbetterella byssophila | reverse complement strand
GCAATACACTTTTCACACCACAAAGATGGAGACCATTTCCGAAAGATTTACTTCCCTAAATTTTCCAATTTATCCAACATATTATCATATTTCTATGAAATTCATTCCCGTTTTTTTAATTTCGTAACATATATATACCCGACGCACCATGATACCAAAGTTTCATATCGTTCCTAAAGCGCCTGACAACGCCTTCAGTATACGGCACGACATCCTGCCACAGTTCGGAACCGTCTGGCACTACCATCCCGAAATTGAACTGCATTATCTCATCAAAGGAGAAGGAGTTCGTTTCATAGGCGATCATATCGGAAATTTTCACCGGGGCGACATGGTCCTGATGGGTTCTAACCTACCCCACACATGGAAAAGGACGGATACTACAGACGATCACGTCGAAGCCCTCGTGCTGCACTTCCACCCGGAGTGTCTCGGTCCGGTGTTCCTGAGCGTATCCGAAACCCAGGGCATTACCCGCCTGAATGAACTGGCCCGAAACGGACTCATCATTAAAGGAAAATCAAGGGAAAGGATACGGGAGCTGATGTGGGAAATGAAACCCGAAACCGGCCTGAGCAAACTCATCTGCCTTCTGAAAATCTTTCGGATACTGCTGGAAAATCAGGAATACGAGGTACTTTCCAACCAGGTGGACAGCACAAAGTTCAATAAGCTCGATGAAAACCGGGTCGACAAGATCTTTTCCTATACCCTGGACAATTTCAGGGAAAAGATTTTTATAGAGGATGTCGCCCGCCTCACCAACCTCAGCGTCACCTCCTTCTGCCGCTATTTTAAAATTATGGCCAATAAATCGTATTTTGATTTCCTGACAGAAGTGCGCCTGAACCACGCCTGCCGCCTTATCGTGGAAACCGATTATACCATACAACATATCGCCACCGACAGCGGCTTTGAAAATACCTCCAACTTTTACCGCCATTTCAAAAAAGTAAAAGGCATCACACCCAAAGAATACAAAGCCCGATTTTTTCTGGGCTAAGGAAAGAGGCGCAGCCAGCGGGCAAAAAAATCTGACTTTATAGCAATATTGCTTAATTTTGCATCCTGAAATACGTCTTTCAGAATACCATTACAATTAGATGAACGAACTGATCGAAAACCTAAAAGCCGGAAAAGTGGCCTTTTCCGATGTACTCCAACACATTGAAGACCGTTATATCGTACACCCCACCGCCTTCCGCAACGGGAACCAGTACAACGAAGCCACCCAAAATCAGGGCAGTGCCAAAGTATTGTACTTCGCCCGACTGAATGACCTGGCTAAAGAAGATACCCTCCAGCTCTTTGCCGAACATTACCAGGCCGTTTTACAAAACCCCGAAGGTACCGACCACCAGAACATCCGCCAGTTTATAGAACACGGCTGGGGAGGCGTGGAATTTGAAGGGGAAGTGTTGACTCACAAGTAGTGAGTAGTTCCGAGTGCTTAGTTCCGAGTGCCGAGTGTTCACAGCTCATTACTCATAGCTCATTGCTCATACTTACTATAAACAATTAGCTAATTATATAAATATACAGTTCTTTAAACTTACATAACAATCATTTAAATATTAATACCATCCAAGTTTAAAAAGTGTATATTGGGTTTTTCCCTTAAAAATCAAGAACTTTGCAGCTATTCCGAAGGGCGCTGCCTATACACAGGACAAACAGTAAAAAATGGACAAAATAAAACTTCTTTCTGATGCATTGGCCAACCAGATCGCTGCGGGCGAAGTGGTACAACGCCCGGCATCCGTAGTGAAAGAACTTTTGGAAAACTCCATTGACGCCGGCGCCACACAAATCACCCTGATCGTAAAAGAATCAGGCAAAGTGCTGATTCAAGTCATCGATAACGGATCCGGCATGTCTACCGCCGACGCCCGCATGAGCTTTGAACGCCACGCCACCTCGAAAATCCGGGAGTCGATCGACCTCTTCCAGATCCGTACCATGGGCTTCCGCGGCGAAGCCCTCGCTTCCATCGCTGCCGTAGCCCAGGTAGAGCTCCGCACCCGCCGCGAAGAAGACGAGATGGGAACCCGCGTACGTATTGAAGACTCGGAAGTGAAAGAACAGGAATTCATTTCCACCCCAAAAGGCACCAGCATCGCCGTCAAAAACCTGTTTTACAACGTACCCGCCCGCAGAAAATTCCTGAAAAGCAACCCGGTGGAAATGAAACACATCATCGAAGAGTTTCAGCGCGTAGCCCTCGCCCACCCCGAAGTACAGTTCAGTCTCTTTCATAACGACATCGAAATCCTTAATCTGCCGGCAGCGCGTCTCAACAAACGCATTACCGACACCCTCGACAAATCGTACCGCGACCAGCTCGCCAAATGCGAAATCGAAACCGATATCGTGAAAATTACCGGCTATGTGGGCAAACCCCAGTCGGCCAAAAAAACCCGGGGCGACCAGTATTTCTTTGTGAACCACCGCTTTATCAAAAGCGCGTACCTGCACCACGCCGTGGTCAGCGCCTTTGAATCGGCCATTCCCGAAGGCACCCACCCCTTCTATACGCTTTTCCTGGAAATCAACCCGGAAAATATCGATATCAACATCCATCCTACCAAAACCGAGATTAAATTTGATAACGAACAGGCCATATACGCGGTTCTTCGCTCCGCGGTAAAGCAATCCATCGGCGTGTATAACCTGACCCCCAGCATCGACTTTGATGCCGACATTAACCTGGGTACCCACCTGCCCCCCCTAGAAAAAAGGGTTATCCCCGCTGCCGTTTACAAAACTTCGGAAATAAATAACAAACAAAATCTGGAAAATTGGGAGAAGATGTTTGAGTCGTTCAGCTCCCTGGCCAATGCCGAAGCAGAAGCCCCTCAGCAGATCTTGTTTACCAGCAAAGCCAACCGCAGCGAGGAGGTTTCAGAAGAAAGCCCGATCATTCAGATCCATCAGACCTACATCCTGACCCAGGTCAAAAGCGGCCTGATGCTGATTCACCAGCGCCACGCCTACGAGCGGGTGCTTTATGAAAAGTACCTGGGAGAAATCCAGTCGGCTCAGACCCACTCCCAGCAACTCCTGTTCCCGAAAACCGTCACCCTCAGCGCGCTCGACTACGCGCTTAGCCTCGATATCCTCGACATGATCCGGGGCATCGGCTTCGCCATAGAAGAATTCGGCACAAATACCTATCTCATTAACGGCGTACCCGCTCAATTCGCAGACGAAGACGAGGCCGTGCTGTTTAAAAGCATCCTGGAGTCTTTCAAGGAAAACGAAAACAACCGAACCCTGAGCAAGAAAGAGACCCTGGCCCGCACCCTTGCTAAAAAATACGCGGCCCGCATGCACAAAAACCTCAACACCCTGGAACTTCGCCACCTGGTAGAACAGCTCTTCCAGACCGCGATGCCTTCCATAAGTCCCGACGGCAAGCCCGTAATGACTATCCTTACCCTCGACAAAGTGGGTGAGCTCATTTTTAACAACGGAAAATTAAATTAAACGATATGTTCTCGAACCTTACCCCCATGGTGAAAAACCTACTGATTGTCAACATCGTGATCCATATCCTGGCCAACCTGGTTCCGAACGACTTTATCCGTCTGGTTTTCTCCCTGTACAACCCGTTTTTACCCGATACGCCCGGGTTCTGGAACCCCAATTTCAAAGCCTGGCAGATCATCACCTACATGTTTTTGCACAGCCGCGATACCTTCATGCACCTGTTCTCCAACATGTTCGCCCTCCTGATCTTCGGACCGGCCATTGAAGCCTACATGGGTTCCGGGAAATTCCTGAAATACTACGTTATCTGCGGTCTCGGTGCCGCATTTTTCAATATGGGAATGGATTATATCGACTTCTTCCAGGGTACACAAAGCGATGCCCAGCTACGTTTTCTGGCCATCAAAAGCATGCTGGGAGCCTCAGGAGCCATCTTCGGTATCCTCATCGCCTTTGCCATGCTCTTCCCCAATATTGAAATGATGCTGCTGTTTTTTCCCGTACCCATCAAGGCCAAATACTTCGTGGCACTCTACGCCATTTTTGAACTTGTACAGGCTTTTGGAAGCGCCGCTACAGGCATCGCGCATTGGGCACACATCGGCGGACTGATCACCGGCTTTATTTTATTGCAGTTTTTTCACTTCAAAAAAAGAAACTTTTACTAAATTCGTACTTGTTATACCAAGAGTACATCGGAAGGAATGGGCAAAGTCTTCACTGACATAGTGGACGTTTTCAAAAGAAACAGTAACCAGGCGACGCAGTTGATCATCATCAACCTGGTGGTTTTCTTTGGCTTTACCCTACTGAAATTTGGAGTAAGCCTGTTCCCTGACGCCACCCTTACCGCCGAAAGTATTTCCCGTAATTACCTTACCGGAAGTAGTTTCATGGAAATCATCCGCCGGCCCTGGACCCTCCTTTTCCATTCCTTCACCCAGAGAGGTCTCTTCTCCATGCTGTTCGACCTGATCATCATCTACTGGTTTGGAAATATGCTGGCAGATTTTATAGGGGGAAGAAAAATGTTGATCACGTACGTGTCCGGCTCCTATGCGGCCATCGTATTTTTCCTGGTGGTTTGGGGCGCTTTCTCTCTCCTGAACAAAGAACTGAATTTCAGCGGGTATCTGTATGGCGCTTCAGCCGGAGCATTTGCCCTGATGTACGCCTATGTGGCGCTCAATCCCGAGAGTGAAATCATGTTTTTCACCTTCCGAATCAAAACCCGCCTCCTGGTGCTGGCCCTCCTGGTGCTGTCGATCTTCCGGAACCCACCCCTTGGCGTCCTGGATCTCGGAGGCGCGGTCTTTGGCTATGTACAAATGAAATTACTGAGAACAGGCATTAACCTGACCTACGGATTGGAAAGGTTTTCCATCTGGATCTCCGAAGTCATAAATCCCAAAAAGCGCTCTATTTTCCAGAAATACAGCCGGAACGAAAGCAGCGAAAAAGGAAAGATTATCCGCTTCAGTGAGTTCGGAAAAGACCCGGAGCCTACCCAGGAAGAAGTAGATTATTTGCTCGACAAAATAAACAAAGGAGGCTATTCCAGCCTCAGCAATGAAGAAAAAAACAGGCTGCACAAAGCCAGTCAGCGTGCAGATTAATACCATGATAGCAAACCAAGGCGAACTCCTTAAAATGGTCAACAGCCCCGATGACCTGAAAAAACTGTCTTCCGAGCAACTGCCCCGGTTCTGCCAGGAACTCCGGCAATACATTATTGATATGGTCTCGGTAAACGGCGGGCATTTCGGAGCCAGCCTGGGGGTAGTAGAACTCACTACGGCCCTGCATTATGTATTTAACACCCCTTATGATCAGTTGATCTGGGATGTGGGCCATCAGGCTTACGGACACAAAATTCTGACCGGCCGGAAAGATACTTTCTATACCAACCGCATGTATGGCGGAATTTCAGGATTTCCGAAAATGAAGGAAAGCCCCTACGACTCCTTCGGCGTAGGCCACTCCTCCACCTCCATTTCCGCCGCCCTGGGTATGGCCATGGCCTCCCGGCATAACGGACTAAAAGACAAACACCATATTGCGGTGATCGGCGACGGCGCACTGACGGCCGGACTGGCCTTCGAAGGAATGAACCACGCCGGCATGGAAAAAGATGCAAACCTGCTGATTATCCTGAACGATAACTGCATGGCCATTGACCCCAATGTGGGCGCACTCAAAGAATACCTGACCGATATCACCACCTCCAAAACCTATAATAAGGTAAAGGATGACGTGTGGAACCTCCTCGGAAAATTCAGCTCCTTCGGTAAAAGTGCCCGCGAAGTGGTGGCCAAAGTAGAAAATGCTGTAAAAGGCGCACTTCTAAGCCAAAGCAATATCTTCGAAGCCCTGAATCTACGCTATTTCGGCCCTATAGACGGCCACGACATAGACCATCTCGTAGCGGTATTGAATGATCTGAAAGACATTCCCGGCCCGAAAATCCTGCATTGTATTACCGTAAAAGGGAAAGGTTATAAACTGGCAGAAGAAGACCAGACCAAATGGCACGCGCCGGGTCTCTTCGATAAAGTAACCGGCGAAATCAAGAAAAAGGTCTATACCGTACCCATGCCGCCCAAATTCCAGGATGTGTTCGGGCACAGTATCGTGGAGCTGGCAGAGAAAAACCCGAAAATTGTGGGAATTACCCCCGCCATGCCCTCCGGCTCCTCCCTCAACATCATGATGAAGGCCATGCCTGACCGGGCGTTTGACGTGGGCATAGCTGAACAACACGCCGTAACCCTCTCCGCCGGAATGGCCGCCCAAGGGCTCACCGTATTCTGCAATATTTACAGTTCTTTCATGCAGCGGGCCTATGACCAGGTGATTCACGACGTCTGCATCCAGAACCTCCCCGTGATCTTCTGCCTGGACCGTGCCGGGTTTGCCGGCGCCGACGGCCCTACGCACCACGGCGCGTACGACATCGCCTATATGCGCTGTATCCCGAATATGGTAGTAGCCTCCCCCATGAATGAGGAAGAGTTGCGAAACCTTATGTTCCTGGCCCAGTCGGAAAGCTTTCAGAGCGGCAAAAAAGCCATCACCCTTCGCTACCCGCGGGGCGAAGGCGTCATGCCCGACTGGCGTAAACCTTTCTCCGAAATACAGGTAGGGAAAGGAAGGAAGTTAAAAGACGGAAATGACCTGGCCATCCTTTCGTTTGGCCCCATCGGGAACGAAGCCTCAAAGGCCATCCAAAACAGCGACCTAAGCATTGCCCACTATGATATGCGCTTTGCCAAGCCCCTCGACGAAGAACTGCTGCACGAAGTATTCCAGAAATTCGACAACGTCATCACTGTAGAAGACGGCTGCCTGCAAGGGGGCATAGGATCGGCCATCCTGGAGTTTATGACCGACCACGGTTATACCTCCCGTGTAAAACGCCTGGGTATTCCCGACCGCATCGTGGAACACGGCGAACAATACCAGCTCTGGGCCGAATGCGGTTTTGATGCCGCAGGAATCCTGAAGGCCGTTGAGGCACTAATTCCTGTCGGAAAAGTCAATTGAAAATAATTTACTTGGGAAGGGAATCCAACCCTTTATCCTTCGACGGAATAATCAACCTCAGCGTGGGATCATTGGTGAAATAATTCCAAACCCAACTGATCAACAGGTTAAATTTATTCCGGAAACCGGCAATGGGCATGATGTGAATCAATAACCACATCCACCAGGCCAGTATACCCTTGAAAAAGCCAAACGGGAGGTCCGCCACCGCACGGTACTTACTGATAATGGCCATGCTGCCTTTGTCGTTATAGGCAAACGGTTTCAGTGCCCTACCGCTTTCAATATTCCCTAAATTTTTAGCCAGTAGCACCGCATGCTGTATGGCCACCTGGGCCAGTTGCGGGTGACCTTTGGGGAAATTCGCATCCGTATCCTGGTAGGCGATATCACCAATGGCAAATACATCGTTGAGGCCTTTGACCCGGTTAAATTCATCTACCGCTACCCGTCCACTGCGCGCGATCACCTCCGTGGGCAGGCCTTTCACCTCCTGAGCCGTCACCCCCGAAACCCAGATCAGCGTACCCGCTACAATCTGGGTTCCGTCACCAAGAAATACTACATCCACCGTATAATCTTTGACGGCCGAGTTTAAGCGCACATTTACTCCCAGCTTCTGTAGCGAGGCCAGGGTAGTTTGCTGTGATTTTTCGCTCATGGGCCCCAATAAAACCGGTGCCGCGTCTATCAGGTGAATGTGCATGGGATCGTCCGTAAGCTCCGGATAGTCCTTCTTCCGGATATTCCGGTTCATTTCCGATAACATCCCGGCCAACTCCACGCCCGTAGGCCCGCCTCCTGCTATGACAAAAGTCAGCAGTTTCTTTCTTTCCTCCGGATTCTGTGCCTTGGAGGCCTCCTCCATCCGACAGAGAATGGTATTCCGAATCTTCAGCGCATCTTCAATGTTCTTCAAAGGAAGGGCTTTCTCGCTGATGGCCGACATTCCAAAATAGTTAGTTCGGGTGCCGTGCGCAAAAACCAGGTAATCGTACGCCATGGCCCCACGATCGGTTTGAATCACGCGGGCATGGGTATCCACACTCAAAAAGTCAGCCTGAAAAAACCGTATATTGTCCTTGTTCTGGAACATCTTCCGAAAAGGATAACTGATATTGGCCGGCTCAATAAAGGCCGAAGCCACCTGGTAAATGAGTGGGGGGAAGAAATTGTAGTTATTACGATCTACAAGAACCACTTCAAAATGCTTTAAGCCGGCCAGTTTTTTGGCGAGGTTGATGCCGGCAAATCCACCGCCAACAATGACTATTTTCTTCTTCATTTTTCTGGATTTATATGGGGGCAGTTTCGGCCCGATCTCTGCTGTTATAACACCAAAAAGAAGGCAAACGTTTGATTCGTAGTGTTTTGTTTTCCGGCAGTTGGTATCGGCAGTAGCCCATCATGATACAGCACATTATCAGATTACCAGGCAGTTTCCGGATACCCCAGGCGTTTTTGAAAGGATTATGAAGTAAGGTTATCAAGCAAAATTTGCAAATCGCGAATTGCAAATCCAAACAAGAATCTCAAAAAGAATCAGGTTAAGTATCTGTGAATTTCGATTCGGGAAATCTTTTACATTTATCCATTTTTCTGCCTATCTTGCATCCATACCTTAAAAAAAGCTATGAACAGGAAAGACTTTCTCAAAACGGCATCCCTCGCCACCGGAACCCTCCTGGCCCACCCTTTCATTACCTACGCCCGCCAGTCGAAATACCGCCTGGCCCTGATCGGTAGCGGCTGGTGGGGAACCAACATCCTGAGAGAGGCCCTACGCCACGGCGAATGCCAGCTCGTTGCCTTGTGCGATGCCGACGAGAATCAATTGAAGAAATGCCTGTCGGAAGCCGCAAAAATGACTTCCGACCGCCCGGCCACCTACAAAGATTACCGGGAACTGCTCCGGAAAGAAAAACCCGATATCGTGATCAATGCCACCCCCGACCACTGGCATGCCCTGATCGCCATTGAGGCCCTGAAGGCCGGCGCACACCTCTACCTGGAAAAACCCATAGGCCATACCATTAACGAAGGCAAGGCCATCGTAAAAGCCGTGCAGGAAACCGGAAAAACCTGCGCCGTGGGTTTCCACCGGAGATACTCTCCCCATAATGTATCCGGGATGGAATTTCTGAAATCGGGCAAAGCAGGCATCGTCAAAGAAGTGCGGGCATTTGTGATCTATAATTTTTGGCCGGGAAATTCACCGGAAAATGAAACCGTTCCCCAGGGACTCGACTGGGATTTGTGGTGCGGTCCGGCCCCCCTCGTGCCGTATAGCAGCACCATCCACCCAAGAGGCTGGCGGCAACGGACGGAGTTCGCGAACGGACAGGCCGGCGACTGGGGCCCTCACTGGTTTGACCAGATTCTCTGGTGGACCGAAGAAACTGCCCCGAAACGGATATACTCTACCGCTTCCGACAAAATAAAAGCCGATCAGTACAATGCCCCCGAAAGCCAGGTCATTGTCTATGATTTTGAAGATTTTAACTGCATCTGGGAGCATTCCAACCTGAACGGCCGCCCCCAAAGCCGCACCGAGAACGTGGGCGTCTATTTCCACGGCACAGAAGGCACCTTCCACATGGGCTGGCAAAACGGCTGGAGCTTCTACCCGAAGGATAACCAAAAAGAAATCATTCACCAGCCGGCGCAACTCGACCAGCCCGACAGCCAGAATATAGCCCTGGTCTGGGCCGACTTTATGCAGGCCGTTCAGGCAAAGAAACAGCCCTTCGCCGATATTCTGAAGGGGCACCGGGCTACCAACATGAGCCTCCTGGGGATGGCCGCACTGAAAGCCGGCAGAAGCCTGGAATGGGACGGCCGCAAAGAAGAATTCATCAATGACCCGGCGGCCAGTCAATTGCTGAGCCGGAAATACCGCGACGGCTGGCACTACCCGGGATGAAAGTTAAAAGTGAAAAACTAAAAATTATGGAATATTAAGTATTATTATTTTCAGGGACTTTTAGTTTTTTCTTGTCCAACCAGGGTCCTGGCAAGCCGGAACCCTGGTTACCTCTGCATCCCCAATTTCCTTAAGCATTAATCAATAACAATACTTTCAATACCCTTTTGCAGAGCGGTTTCGCGAATCCCGGCAATGCGCTGTCCTTCCACGCGGAAAATACGGATGTCGGTAATACCCAGAAATCCAAGCATAAATCTCAGATAAGGAGTTACAAAATCAAAAGACTGAAACTCCCCTTCGGAATAAACCCCGCTGGAAGCAATGGCGATATAGGCTTTTTTGTTGGTCAGAAAGCCTTCCGGTGTACCGTCTTCCTTATAACGGAAGGTAAGCCCCGGTCGGGCAATATGATCTAAATAAGCTTTTAGGGTGGAAGGAATAGCAAAATTATAGAAAGGGGCGTCAAATACATAAACGTCAGCTTCTTTCATTTCAGCAATGGCTTCATCCGAAAGTTTGACAGCACTTACCTGTTCAGGCGAATGATTTTCAGCAGAAGTAAACCACGAACCAATTTGTACCCCGTCTAAATGCGGAAACTTCTCTCCTGCCAGATCCCTCGCTTTCACGCTGCTGCCGGGATATTTTGTCAGTATTTTGTCAATAATTACATTCCCCAACTGTCTGCTGACAGAGGCCTCGCCCTGCGGGCTGGTCATCAGGTGCAAAATTTTCTTACTCATCTTTTAATAGTTTAATGATTTTGATGTCACAAAATTACCTATATTAGCTAATAAATTATTAGTAGTAAACAAAAGGTTAGTAGTAATATTCAGGTTACTACCGGTAAAATATGAAGCAGAAAACCGTGTTTTCAGAAGTTCAGTGCTCGAAGCACATCGGTTCAGTGGAAGATGCGCTGTATGTATTGGGCGGTAAATGGAAGTTGCGAATCCTGATCGCATTGCTTAGCGGGCAAACCCGGTTTAACGAACTGCAGCGCACCATCAAAGGCATTTCTGCAAGAGTGCTTTCCAGCGAGCTGAAGCAACTGGAACTAAACGGGTTGCTCAAAAGAGAAGTACGGGCCGACCTGACGCCCGTGATGGTGGAATATATTTACACCGACTATGCCACTACGCTCAAAGAGGTGGTTTCTGCATTGGCTGACTGGGGGCAAAAGCATAGAAAGAAGATTATTTCTGAGGATGTCTGACGTCTTATTAGTTCTGCAAATGCATCTCTAAACCTGCTTATGTAAATTTCATCCCCGGGTTTCAATTTTTATCGTCCAGGAAATTGTTTTTAATCTTTCCTGGATCATTTTTAAGGTTTCTAATATGGCTGTTTCTTCGGGAAATTCTCCGTACACCAGATTTTTAAAATCACCTGTGTAAATTGTTTTTAATTCAGACCAACTATTTTCCAAATCTTTAAAAATAAGTGCTTCACCGGGGTGATGATTCAGCCATTGATTGTTATTTCTAAAACTTGCCACATCGTCATTCGCTACTTTTAGCAACATCTCATCAAAGTTCTTTGAATGGAAAAATTCTAAAAATGTTGACTCCTTTAACAGTTGATGTAAATCGTAGGTATGCCTGATCTTTTTCTTTAAATCGTCTATTGGATTTTCTCCATAAGAAAAGCGAACCAAACTCATTATTTTTTCACAAATGGTTCTTATGGGTTCTAATACCAGCACGTCAAAGGGAAGTAATCCATTTTCTGTTGCAATACTTGTTTGCCCATTGTTGAGTATCATATTGCCTACAAATGAAACAATGCTTTTGGTGGTATAGGGTTCGTAATAACCCAACCAGGTTGATTCCAAAATAATTACATCTCTTACCTGACCATAACTACCTCCAAATGTTTTGTTAATGCTATGGGCTGTTTTTCGGTTCATCCCCATTTTATGCGTTATACCTTCAATAATAATTTCCGGCAATGTGGCTTCTACAACTGTGCATACAGCCTTCAATTTTGTCTTTAGCTTACTATCGGTTTCTCCTTCCCGTCTTAATACTACCAGGTCAATATCTTCCGAAAATCGTTCTATTATATGGTAACATTTTGATAGTGCGGTCCCACCTTTAAATACCGTATCTTTACCGATTTCATTATTGAAAATCGTAAATAAAGCATAGGTAACCCAATAGTCTTTT
>JBEBRS010000078.1:0-12519 GCA_040394705.1 Leadbetterella byssophila | reverse complement strand
ATTGCTGGCAAAGCGGTTTGACTGGTAGCCCAGGGCCTGCGCCGCCTTGTTGACTCTCTCCGCCGTGTGTGAATTGATGCCGGGATGACCATTGAGCGCACGGCTAACGGTAGCCGCCGAGATTCCCAGGTTCCGGGCGATATCATAAATAGTGGCTTCCTTCATTCCTTTTTTATGCAACTTTTAAAAAAAACTAATCTTTCAAATCTACGACATTCTTTGCCAAAACGACAACTTTTGATCGCATATTTCACTAAACAAAGGCAAATATACGGCCTATTCCAGTATAATTATTCCCTTAAATCTTTAAACTTTCAATGCAACAAGACAAATAAATATCACAATGTTGCAAAATTTTTTTATGCAATCGATTGCATATTTCATTCTTAGTTTTCATATTTGTCTTGCTAAACCTCAGACCCTACCCAATAAAGGCTGGGATGACGTATCATATTAACCTTAAATAATTATGCAGTTAAATTATTACCAATTCTCATGGGACCGGCCAAGCCGGTACCGTACAGCGCTTCTGGCCGTCTTACTCCTGATGGCGGGAACCCTGAGCTCCTGGGCCCAACGCGCGATGATCCGGGGAAAAGTTACGGAAGAAGACGGCACCGCCCTGCCGGGCGTTTCGGTGACGGTTAAAAATCAGACCGCCGGGGTAATTACCGACGCCAACGGCGATTTTTCAATTTCTGTAGCACCCGGCAGCACCCTGGTGTTCTCTATGGTAGGCTATACCCCCTCAGAACACGTGGTGACCGCCTCCCAAACCGCGCTTAATATTATACTGCGCCTGTCTGACACGAATCTCGAAGAAATAGTGGTGGTGGGCTACGGTACCCAACGGAAAGAAGCGGTCACCGGCTCGGTGGTTTCGATTCAGTCGGACCAGATCCGGGAGATCCCTGCCGCCAACATTACCCAGGCTCTACAGGGACGCCTCGCCGGGGTAGAAATGGCACAGACTTCTTCCAAACCCGGAGCAGGTATGCAAGTAAGGATTCGGGGTACACGCTCCCTGAATGCCAGTAACGACCCCCTGATCGTACTGGACGGAATTCCTTTTGCCGGTTCATTGAACGACCTCAATCCGAATAATATCGAACGGATGGATATCCTGAAAGATGCTTCGGCTACTGCCATTTACGGTTCACGGGGGGCAAACGGGGTTTTGCTCATTACCACGAACAAAGGCAAAGCCGGACAAAAAGCACAGTTCTCCTACAATCACTATACCGGCTTCAAAAAGGTCTTCTCCGAATACCCCATGATGAGCAGAGACAAATTCCTGGCCTTGCGGAAAACGGCGAACGTGTATCAGACGCCCGGACTGGACGAGTCTGAAAGCGTAGATACCGACTGGCAAGGTAACTTTTATGGTCCGGCTACCATCAGCAATCACGATGTGGGCGTAACCGGAGGCACGGAAAACGGGGGCAACTACAACTTCGGTTTAGGCTATTTCCGCGACGAAGCCGTCATCCCTAACCAGAATTACAACCGCATCTCCCTGCGTTCGGCTTTTGATCAGAAAATAGGGAACTACGTCAAAGTAGGTTTTACCACCAACACCAACTATTCGATAAGTAACGGCAGCAATCTCGGTTTTTACGATGTCCTGAGCGCCTCCCCGATAGCCGACCCCTACAATGCCGACGGATCGCTTAAACGTGTGATCCGAATGCCTCTCGACGACCAGTGGGTACGTACACGGGAAAGTGTAGAAGCCCTGGGCGACAGCTGGATTGACCAGTCGAAAAGCCTGGGTTCCTACAATTCATTGTACGGAGACGTGCAGATTCCGGGCATAAAAGGACTGAACTACCGTATTAACCTCGGGCTGAATTACCGCCAGTCGAACAGCGGACAATACACCGGAGAAGGTGTATTCAGTGTGAACCCCACCTCCCAGTCTTCGGCGTCTATCAGCAATGACCTGTCTTCGTGCTGGAGCGTAGTAAACCTGCTGTCGTATGACGGCTCGTTCGGGAAACATAACCTCAACCTCCTGGGATTGTATTCCGCCCAGGAAGATGCGTATAACCGTTCCAGCGCCACGGCGAGAGATATCCCCGCCGACGCCTTCCAGTTCTATAACCTGGGAAGAGCCAATGAACAGCCGGTGATCAACCCTGATGGACAAGGATATTACAAGACCGGCCTCATTTCTTCTATGGGACGAGCCATGTATTCTTATGACGACCGCTACATGCTTTCTGTCAGTTACCGGTTTGACGGTTCCTCCCGGCTGGCTGAAGGACACAAGTGGATTTCTTACCCGGCCGTATCGGTGGGCTGGAACCTCCACCGGGAATCCTTCCTGGAAAATATCAGCCAGATTAACCGCCTGAAACTGCGGGTAGGTTACGGGGTAACCTCGAACCAATCGGTTAATCCTTACTCTACTTTAGGACTCCTCTCTACCCGTCCGTATAACTTTGGAAGCACATTCGCTACCGGCTTTTACGTATCGGAACTCCCTAATCCCGAGTTAGGTTGGGAATACTCCTCTACCATGAATTACGGCCTCGACTTCGGACTTTTCCAGAACCGGCTCACAGGCTCCTTCGAATATTACAATACCAAAACCCATGATCTCCTTTTCCGGGTAAATCTTCCCCAGACTTCAGGGGTAACCAGTTACATGGCCAACATAGGGGAATCGCAAAACAAAGGAGTAGAACTTACCCTGAACGGTGTCATACTGGAAAGACCCAACGGCCTGACCTGGGAAGTGGGCTTCAACCTGTATGCCAACCGCAATAAACTGACTAAACTTGCTTCCGGACAAACCCGGGACGAATCGAACTGGTGGTTTGTAGGCCACCCCATTGATGTGATTTACGACTACGAATATGTAGGGCTCTGGCAGGAGGGCGACCAATACCGCGATATCCTGGAACCCGGAGGAAACACGGGCATGATCAAAGTGAAATATACCGGCGAATATAACGCCGACGGAACCCCGGTGAGAGCCATAGGGCCCGATGACCGCCAGATCATGAGCATGGAAGCGAAATTCCAGGGAGGATTCAACACCCGACTGGCCTACAAGAGCTTTGATCTAAGCGTAGTAGGCTTCTACAAGAATGGAGGACTACTGATTGCCACCCCCTACGGCGCCAACGGATACCTGAATATCCTGACAGGAAGAAGAGGAAACATTGACGTGGACTACTGGACACCCGAAAATACGGATGCCCGGTACCCGAAACCCGGTGGAATTGGTGGAGACCAACCCCGCCATCTCAATACCTTATCCTACTTTGACGCGTCTTTCCTGAAGATACGTACCATCACGTTGGGGTACAATTTTGACCAGAGCGAGTGGTTTAATGTGAAAGGAATTTCGAGATTACGCCTCTATGCTACTCTTCAAAACCCCTTCGTACTATTCTCTCCCTACCACAAGTTCTCCGGCATGGATCCTGAAACCAACTCCTATGCCAATGAAAACTCAGCGGTGGGATACAGCACCAACCTGAGACGTCTGCTGACTACGGGAACCAATACCCCCAGTACACGGAATTTTGTTTTTGGGTTAAACCTGACATTTTAAAAAGTACCATCTCATGAAACATTTCGCATTCAATACAAAAACAATAGGAACACTTCTCTTAACCCTGTTCCTGACGGGCTGTACTGATATTCTCGAAGAGCAGCCCCGGAGTATCTATACACCCGAATATTTTAAAACCGAAAAAGGGGTAATCGGAGGTATAACCTCCATGTACGCGCACCTGCGTTACTTTTATGGCAACGGATATTATTATGCCGGCATGCAATCGGGAACCGATGAAAGTACCTGGGGACAAAACGTAAATGTAGACGCCAAACGTTCTGATTTTACCGGCCAGGGAACCTTCTCCGGCACTGATAACCCTTTTGCAGGCCTTTGGGGCGTGTTTCCCAATATCAACACGGCCAGTGGCATCATTGAAAACGCGGAAGCCGTGGGTACCGTACCTGCTTCTCTGATCGCAGAGGCGCGTTTTTTCCGGGCTTTTGATTATTTCCTGCTGGTACAAACCTTCGGAGGAGTACCCCTGGATTTGGGGGCCGGCGAACTTAAGTTCAATACTTCCACCGTGCGTACTTCGGTACGGAATACCGTTCCGGAAGTCTATACCAAAGCCATTTTCCCCGATCTTGTGAAAGCGGTACAAGATTTACCGGATGTATCACGTTATACCGGAACGGCCAATAAGACCCTGGCCCGTCTGTTCTTATCGAAAGCCTACCTCACCTACGGGTGGTGGCTGGAGAACCCCCAAAATGTACCTACCTACCCCGAGACATCGCGCACCGACCCGGACGGGCATAACGCGGCCTGGTACTTCCAACAGGCATACGATGTGGCTACCGCGGCCCTTGATAACCGTCCGCCTACCATCGGACTCGAAGAGTATTTTTATGATGTAAACGAAGGATCCAACGACCGGAACAAAGAAATGTTACTGTACGCGGATCATACCCAGGACAGTGACCTCTATAACGGCTCATCGGTAACGGGCTTCGGCGGAGGTTCTTCACCCGGTAGTTTTGCGGGCTGGTTCCCTACCTGGAACTATACCGAAGTAAGAAGTGCCGCTGCTCCCGGCGGAGGCTACTCCATCAGCTCGGTTCAGAGGGAAGCGACACAGCCCCTCGGCCGCCCCTGGACCGGTGTAGCACCTACGCACGAACTGATTATGAATATCTTTGCGGATAAAACCCGGGATTCCCGTTATGACGGTACCTTTACTACCGTTTACCGGGGCAACTGGCAGCGGGGAGGAACCGCCAACGAAGTGCTTTACAATGCCAACAACCTGCCCGTACACATGGGTGACGCCATCTTTACTTTCCTGGATTCCGATCCCGGCAATATTGAATACCCCAGCGGTGCAGGCGCAAGTAATATCGGTGCGGGTACACTGCCCGGAAGAGCCGACTGGGTGATGGGGCCTAAAGCCATCAGCCGCATTGTGTACCCCGGACTCTGGAAACTCGGTCCTTACCGTACGGATAACGGAAACTCCCTGGGTGAAATGAATATTGAATACACCCGCCCCTGGCCTATCGCCAAATTCTCGGAGCTCTATTTCATCGCCGCCGAGGCCGCTGTTAAAGGGGCCAGCACAAAGGCCGGGCAAAGCGCACGCGACCTGATCAATGTGATCCGCGCCAGAGCAGGAAAATGGCGCTGGGACAATAACCAGAACGTTCAGAAAGTGGAAGACCACAGCGCTGCCATGATCGCTGCCACTCCCGCGACCATCACGGTGGATTACATCCTGGATGAACGCTCACGGGAATATTACGGCGAAGGTGTAAAATGGTATGACCTGGCCCGCACACAAACCTGGCACACCCGGGCCGCCACCTATACCATAGCGGGTACGAATAAAGGAGACCGCAACCCGGTGACGTATACCCGTACCATTCCTTTGCAGGCCTATCTGAGACCTATACCTCAGGGACAACTCGACGGAATGGAAATGACGCCTGAAGAGAAAAAAGCCTATCAGAATCCGGGATACCAATAAGGCTTTTGCCTAATTTGAAGCTTTATTTCCGAGGGGAAAGAGGTTACAATGCATAACCTCTTTCCCGCTCACCATCCGCCCAGTAAATAAAATAATCGAAACATGCCTTCAGTCTTATTTTCTTTCATAACCCGCCTAAATTCCCGATTCCTCTTATCTGCGATTGCACTGCTCTTGTTCGGGCAACCCCTATATGCGCAAAACGAGAGGGAAAGACTTAATATCAATGCCGGCTGGAAGTTCTTCCGTTATACTTCCCAACCGGATCACCTGTTCTATGACGAACGCCCCGTGGTAAAGATGCACCAGGACGATATTGACGCGGACTCACGCCCCACGGAGGCCGTAATGATGCATTCCTCTGAAAAAGTACTCAAAAAATGGGTACTCCCCTCTGCGAATCCTTTTATAAAAGACCCGGCAAAAAGGCATATCCGTCCGGAAGGTCACCCCGGAAATGATTTCCCTTTTGTTCAGCCTGATTTTAAAGACCAGGCGTGGGAAGATGTGACCCTGCCCCACGACTGGGCCATTAAAGGTCCTTTCTATACCGAACCTGACGCTCTTATCGGGGGAGGAATGGGTCGACTACCGGTTCACGGTGTAGCCTGGTACCGGAAAAAACTGGATATCCCGTCTACCGACGGGGGCCGCCAGATCTACCTGGATATAGACGGCGCCATGTCGTACACCATCGTATGGCTGAACGGCCACCTGGTAGGAGGCTGGCCTTACGGTTACAATTCATTCCGTCTTGACCTGACGCCCTATATACAACCGGGAGGCGAAAACCAGCTGGCCATCCGGGTGGACAACCCGCCCCATTCTTCTAGGTGGTATCCCGGTGGTGGCATCTACCGGAACGTGTGGCTCACCAAAACCGCACCCGTCCATGTCAGCCAATGGGGTACGTTTATCCGGAGCCGCGAGGTTTCGGCCGGTAGCGCTATCTTAGACCTGACCGTATCGGTGGAAAACACCTCCTCCAGCGAGCAAAACATACAGGTAGTGACCGAAGTTTACGAAGAAGAAAGCGGACGAAAAGTCGCGGAATTTCCTCCGGCCGCCTTCCCCTTGGGAGGTAATGAAATCCGCGCCCACGAATTCTCTACCCGTGTGAATAATCCCCTGCTGTGGGGGCCACCGCCCACGCAGAAACCTCACCTTTACACCGCCGTAACGCGGGTATATGCCGACGGGAAACTCACAGACCGCTACTCTACCTTATTTGGCATCAGAGCCTTGAATTTCGATCCGGTAAAAGGGATGACGGTCAACGGGGAAGCCCTTAGAATTCAGGGTGTAAACCAACATCATGACCTGGGCGCTTTAGGTGCTGCATTTAATGTACGGGCCGCCGAGCGCCAACTTGAAATGCTCGCCGAAATGGGTTGCAACGCTATCCGTATGGCCCATAATCCGCCAGCGCCGGAACTGCTGGAGCTCACCGACCGGATGGGCTTCCTGGTTGTAGATGAAATCTATGATAACTGGGAGACCAAGAAAACACCTCTTGATTTTCACCTGATTTTCCCCGACTGGCAGGAGGCCGACCTGCGGTCTTTCCTCCGAAGAGACCGGAATCATCCGTCGGTGATTGCCTGGAGCTACGGCAATGAGGTGGGGGAGCAATATACGGAAGAAGCCGGTGCCGCTCTGTCTGAAAAGTTAAAGGCCATTGTAAGGGAGGAGGATCCTACGCGGCCGGCGACCGCCTCGATGAATTTTGCCAAACCGCACATGCCCTTCGCCGAGGTCTCGGATATTCTGAGCCTGAATTACCAGGGCGAGGGAATCCGGAATGCGCCTGAATACGCTCACTTAAAAGGAATTAACACTGCGCCACTTTATCCAGCATTTCATGAAAAATATCCGGATAAACTGATTTTCAGTAGCGAAACTGCCGCTGCGCTCAGCTCACGGGGTACTTACCTGTTCCCGGTTACCTCCGGCCAAAGCGCGCCGGCAGAAAATGGGAAAGGGGCAGACGACGAGACCCACTACGTAAGTGCCTACGAATTTTATACCGCTCCGTTCGGATCATCGGCAGAAAAAGTCTTCGCCTCCCAGGATCAGCACCCCTACGTGGCCGGTGAATTTGTGTGGTCAGGATGGGATTACCTCGGCGAGCCCACTCCCTATTACTCTTCCCGAAGTTCTTATTTTGGTATTATTGACCTCGCCGGTTTTAAAAAAGATCGTTACTATCTGTATCAGTCGCGCTGGAAACCCGACCTCCCCATGGCGCATATTCTGCCTCATTGGAACTGGCCCGATCGACTAGGACAAATCACGCCCGTGCATGTGTTTACCTCGGGAGATGAAGCCGAACTGTTTTTGAACGGGCGTTCATTGGGCAAAAAGAAAAAAGAGAATTTCCAATACCGCCTCCGCTGGGACGAAGTAAAATACGAACCCGGAGAGTTAAAAGTAGTGGCTTATAAAAGCGGAAAGAAATGGGCCGAAAATACGGTGCGGACTACAGGAGAAGCGGTAGCCTTGTCCATCAGCGCTGACCGCCGTGCCATCCATGCCGATGGAGAAGATTTATCATTTATTACGGTAGAAATAGTAGATAAAGACGGTTTATTTGTGCCTGACGCAAACCCTCGGATAAGCTTCCAGGCAGAGGGGCCGGCAGAAATTGTAGCTACCGATAACGGAGATCCTACGGATATGGTATCTTTCGCCTCTAAAGACCGGCAGGCATTCTCCGGCAAGGCGCTGGTGATTGTGCGTTCCGTTAAAGGCAAAGCAGGAATCGTCAAAATAACCGCTACCTCACCGGGGTTAAAAAGTGCTTCCATCGAAATCAAAACTGAATAACCTTGCCTTCCATGATCACCCAACACGCCATGCGATGGTTCGGGCCCAATGACCCGGTTTCTCTGATGGATATCCGTCAGTGCGGTGCCACACAGGTGGTGTCAGCCCTGCACCATATTCCGGTAGGAGAAGTCTGGCCGCAGGAGGAGATCCTCCGGTACAAAAAAAATATCGAGGCGGGAAATGACAGGTACACCTCACTTTACTGGGAAGTGGTGGAGAGTCTCCCCGTTCATGAAGACATCAAAAAGGGGCTGCCCTCCAGAGAAAAATGGATCAGTAACTATAAGACTTCCCTCAAAAACCTGGCTGCCTGCGGCATTACCACCATCTGTTATAATTTCATGCCGGTGCTGGACTGGTCACGCACGCAAACGCGGCACAGAATGTCGGATGGGGGGGAAGCCCTGCGTTTCGACTGGCTGGAGTTTGCCGTTTTTGACCTCCATATTTTAAAACGTCCGGGTGCCGCAGATGACTACTCCCCCGAACTGGTGACGGCCGCCGCAGAATGGGTAACATCCGCTACCCCCCAAGAGCTCCAACGGATTTCCAGCCAGGTGCTATTGGGGCTTCCGGGCTCCGATGAGGCCTTTGAACTGGATACATTCCAACACTTGCTCGACCACTACAAAGACATTGATGATAGACAACTGCGCGAAAACCTGTATTACTTTATCCGGGAAGTAGCCCCGTACGCCCAGAAGCTTGGCCTTAAACTGTCTATTCATCCGGACGATCCTCCTTTCCCTCTGCTGGGCTTACCGCGGGTAGTAAGTACGGGGAAAGACCTGGAAGAAGTGCTGGCGGCCAGTGAGGTGGAAGCCAACGGCCTCACCTTTTGTACCGGCTCACTGGGCGTACGTGAAGACAATGACCTTCCGGCACTCGCAAAGCAATTTGCGCACCGGATCCATTTTCTGCATCTGCGCACCACTAAGCGGGAAAATACCCGTTTCGGAAGCTTTCACGAAGCCCCCCATCTGGAGGGTGATGTGAATATGTTTCAGATACTTTCCGCCATAAAGGCCGAGCATGACCGCAGAAAAAGTACCGGCAGAACGGACTATCGGATACCTATGCGACCCGATCACGGCCATGCCATCCTGGATGATCTCCATAAGAAAACTTACCCCGGTTATACGGCCATCGGGCGGTTAAAAGGTCTGGCCGAATTAAGAGGAATAGAATATGCCTTAACACAGTTAACATGAAGAAACTGGTCTCACTCATACTCCTTTGCTTGTCCATCTCTCACGCCTTTGCCGATGACGGATACAAATTATGGCTGAAATATGAGCCTTTGGCAGACAAAGCCCAGATGAAATATTACCGGGCGCGTCTCCAAAACATTTATGCCGACACCAACGACCCGTCTGTCAAGGTAGCCGTGGAAGAAGTTCTTCTGGCCACCAAAGGACTGCTTGACCTCACGCCCCAGATCAGAACCAGCGGCAGCAATGGACTGCACCTCAGGATCAATCCCGAAACCCACGGTATAAACCAGGAAGGCTTTCGGATTACTTCCACAGGGAAAAGCATCACCGTGGAAGGGAAAACGGGTGTGGGTGTGCTCTACGGCGTATTTGACCTCCTTCGAAGTATACAGACAGGCCAGGCCATTGAGAAAGAAAGTTCACCCGAAGTGCAGCACCGCCTGCTTAACCATTGGGACAATAATAACGGCACTATTGAACGGGGCTATGCCGGCATGTCGCTCTGGAAATGGTACGAATTGCCCGAGCGTATAGATCCCCGCTATGTGGATTATGCCCGCGCCAATGCCTCTGTAGGTATTAACGGTACCGTTATCAATAATGTGAATGCCAGTGCCCGGTTTCTCACCCCCGAATACCTGGGGAAAATAAAAGCCCTTGCCGACGTTTTCCGTCCGTATGGCATGAAAGTATATATGTCTGTCAACTTCGCTTCTCCGAAAATTCTCGGTGCAACGGAAGACGCCGACCCCCTTCGGCCAGAAGTAAGGAAATTCTGGGCAGAAAAAGCAAAAGAAATTTATGCCCTCATTCCGGATTTTGGCGGGTTCCTGGTGAAAGCCAATTCCGAAGGAGAGCCGGGACCTATGGACTACGGCAGAACGCACGTAGACGGTGCCAATATGCTGGCCGAAGCCGTGCAACCGTACGGCGGAATGGTGATGTGGCGGGCATTTGTCTATGCATTTGACCCCAAAGGCGACCGTTTCAAAGCAGCATACGAAGAATTCAAACCTTTTGATGGCAAGTTCAAAGACAATGTGATCATCCAGGTAAAAAACGGGCCTATTGACTTTATGCCAAGAGAGCCGGTTTCGCCTCTATTTACCACCATGGAAAAAACACCGGTTTCCATGGAGTTTCAGTTGACCCAGGAGTACCTGGGCTGGGCTACCCACTGGGTGTACCTGGCTCCTATGTTTCGGGAATGCCTGGATACCGATACGCATGCTAAAGGCGCCGGGTCTACCGTTTCGGCTACCATCACCGGTAAGACTTTCGGGTACCGCCTCACCGCCATGGCAGGCGTGGCCAACACCGGTTCAGACCGGAACTGGACCGGCCACCCCATGGCCCAATCCAACTGGTATTCCCTGGGCAGACTCGCCTGGGACACCGCTATTTCTTCGGAAAAAATTGCCTCAGAATGGATACAGCAAACCCTGACACGGGATCCGACAGCGGTACAGATCATCCGTAACAGCATGATGCGTACCCGGGAGATCTACGTGAATTACACCTCCCCTTTCGGATTACACCATGTGATGGGGGAAGGGCATCACTTTGGGCCCGAACCCTGGGTGGAAAAAGCACCGCGCCCTGACTGGACCGCCCTGTACTACCACCGGGCCGACCAAAACGGAATAGGGTTTGACCGAACCGCCACCGGGAGCAATGCGCTCGCGCAATATCCGGCGAAGCTGGCTGATGTTTACCGGAATGCAGATACCTGTCCTGAACCTTTTCTGTTGTGGTTTCATCATGTGCGATGGGACAAACCCATGAAAAACGGACAGCCGTTCTGGAATAACTTTGTGGCAAGTTTTTACGAAGGCGCAGAGGAGGTAAAAGACCTTCAACGCGACTGGCTTTCCGTTAAAAAGTATCTCCCCCCCGAAATCTTTCGTAACGTGGAAGCCCGGCTGAACACCCAGTATAAGGAGGCCGTATGGTGGCGGGATGCCTGCGTACTGTATTTCCAGTCGTTCAGTAAAATGCCGATACCGCCTGCTTACCCGGCACCGGAACGAACTTTAGAAGAAGTGAAAAAAATAGTAGATACGTATCATATAAGATAATAAAGCTGGAGCTAAGAGCTGCTTAGAAATAAGCTGATAGCTCATAGCTGATAGCTGACAGCTAAAATTATAAAGATGAAAGAAAATAACGCTGTTTTCTCCCTTGATAATCAAGTAGCACTCATCACGGGTGGTGCTGCCGGAATAGGACTTGACATAGCCCGCTGCCTGATTGCTTCGGGCGCCACGGTGGTGATCACTGGCCGTACGGAAACCAGGCTACAGCAGGCGATCGTAGCTTTGGGGGAAAACGCCCATTACCTAGTCAACGATGTCACTGACCTCGCCTCACTTGAACCGCTGGTGGATCAGGTGGAATTGCTTTACGGGCCTGTAGATATCCTGGTGAACAATGCCGGCATCAATCAGAAGAAGCCTGCGTTAGAAGTAAGTGACGACGAGTTTAACCGTATTATAGAAACCAATCTGAGCGCCGTATTTTCCCTGACGCGAGTAGTAGCCCGCCGGATGGTGGAGAGACAACGCGGTTCCATTATCATGGTCTCCTCCATGGCAGCGTATTACGGCATAGATCGGGTAGTGGCCTATGCTGCCTCCAAAGCCGGAGTAGAAGGCATGGTCAAAGTACTGGCCTCTGATCTTTCGAAATATAATGTACGGGTAAACGCCGTAGCGCCGGGCTTTATCGAAACCAACATGATGAAAACGGCTTTTGGTTCCGACCCCGACCGGATGAACCGGGCATTGAGCAGAACGCCAATGGGGCGGTTTGGGAAACCCGAAGATGTGGGCTGGGCAGTAGTATATCTGTCATCACCTGCTGCCGCTTATGTCACCGGGGTTTCTCTGCGCATAGACGGCGGCAACGCTATTGGGTTCTGAGGATTGACAGCTATCGGCTAT
>JBEBRS010000077.1:0-12640 GCA_040394705.1 Leadbetterella byssophila | reverse complement strand
AAAGTAGAACAAAAATAGTTTTTATTAAAATTATTTGCGCAATTATTGTTCAAATTTATAATTTATTATTTCGCCAAAAAGAGCAAAAATGCATATTCCAACGCCATTGTCTTCAAAGAAGCAAATCTTCCGGACGCTCCGCCGTGGCCCGAGGTCATGTCAGTATGCAGTAGCAAAAGGTGATCTCCCCGCCCGAGTTCCCTGATCCTGGCCACCCATTTCGCAGGCTCCCAATATTGTACCTGGCTGTCGTGCAGGCCGGTGGTCACCAGGGTATTCGGGTATTCCTTTTCTCCCACATTGTCATAAGGGGAATACGATAACATGTACTCGTACGCGGCTTTGTCTTTGGGGTTTCCCCACTCTTCAAACTCTCCCGTAGTTAGGGGAATAGACTCGTCAAGCATGGTGGTGACCACATCCACAAAAGGTACGGCCGCCACCACACCCCGGTAGAGTTCGGGCGCATCATTCATCACCGCACCCATAAGCAGGCCGCCCGCGCTTCCGCCCATGGCAAAGAGTTTGTCCGGGGCCGAGTACCCCCGTTCTGTTAATGCGCGGGAACAGTCAATGAAATCATTAAAGGTATTTTTCTTCTTGAACATCCTCCCGTCTTCGTACCAGTGCCGCCCCATTTCCAGCCCCCCGCGGATATGCGCAATGGCGAAAACGAAGCCCCGGTCAAGCAGACTTAGGCGACTGGGACTGAAAGCGGCGTCCATGGTAGCCCCGTACGACCCGTAGGCATATTGAAGCAAAGGGGCGGTTCCGTCTATTGGGGTTTCCTTGCGGTATACCAAAGATACGGGTATCCGGGCGCCATCACGGGCCGTCACAAAAATGCGTTCAGAGCGGTAATGGTGCTTGTCAAAGCCGCCCAGAACTTCCTGTTCTTTCCTCAGCACTTTTTCCCGGCTATCCATCGTATAGTCGAAAACCGACCTCGGCGTAGTTAAAGATGTATAACCAAAACGCAGGACCGCGGTATCAAACTCCGGATTTACACTGATAAAAGCGGTATAAGCCGGCTCTCCGAAATCCAGGTAATGCTCTTCGCCGGTCCGCTGGTCCATAATTCTCAGGTGAATCAGCCCTTCCTTGCGTTCCTGCACCACAAGGAAATTACGGAACACCTCCAAACCTTCGAGGAAAACGTCGTCCCGATGGGGAATCACCTCCCTCCATTGCCCGGCATCGTGCGCCAGGGCTTCCTCCACTTCCATCAAACAGAAGTTTTCGGACCCGTCGCGGTTGGTCCGGATATAAAAGCGATCTTCAAAATGCTCCACGGAATATTCGTGCCGGTTTCCCCGCTTAAAGAAAGTCACGGGCCTGGCCGTACTGTCTGCTGCCCGGATCAGTTGAAATTCACTGGCTACACCGATATGTTCAGAAGCGATAGCAATGTATTTCTTCGATTTCATCCGGAAAATACCCATATAATACTGATTATCCTTCTCTTCATACACCAGTTCATCCTGAACGGGATCGGTTCCCAGTACGTGGCGGTACACTTTATTACCTAGTAAGGTTTCCTGATCTTTGGCCACGTAATACAGGGTATGGCTATCGGCCGCCCAGGCATAATTCCCTCCTTCCGTATTTGGAATTTCATCCGACAGCACCTCTCCGGTATCCAGGTTTTTCACCCTCAGGGTATAGTTTCGCCGCCCGGTGGTGTCTACTGCAAAAATAAGGAGACGTTCATCGTCTGAAATCTCCATCCCTCCAATATGAAAATAGGCGGTTCCCTCGGCCATTGCATTTCCGTCTAAGAGAATATGCTCTTCGTCCCCGTCCACTTTTTTCCTGCAGTAGACGGGATATTCCCCCCCGGTCACAAAACGGGTATAATACAGGTAAGTCCCCTCCCGGTAAGGCACGGATTCATCGTCTTCTTTGATACGCCCCTTCATTTCCGCGAACAATTCTTCCCGCAGTCCTTTTAAAGGCTCCATTACCTTTTCAAGATAGGCGTTTTCGGCGTTCAGGTAATCTATGACTTCGGGGTTCTCTCTTTCTCTTAGCCAGTAATAGGGATCGGTCCGGGTATGGCCGTGTACTGAAATCTGATGTGGTTTTTGCGGTGCGCGAGGTGACTTTTCGGAAGTATTAAGCGTCATATAAGCCGGTTTTCATTTTTTCGCTAAAAATATATTTAAATAAAAATATGTGTATCTTTAAGCACAATTTTTATACAAAGATATAAATTCATCAGTATAACATGAAGTTCCCTGTTATCATTCTACTTACTACAGTTTTTGCGTTTACGGTTAAAAATGACGATCTCCGCCCGGTTTTTGAACGGATTAATACGGATGTGCTCCGAAACGGTAGGGCGTACACTTCTTTGGGAGAAGCTAGCGAAACCATCGGACACCGGCTTACGGGAAGTCCGAACGGTAAAAAAGCGGAAGAATATGCCCTGAACCTGTTGAAAAGCTACGGCTATACCGACGCCCGATTCCAGGAATTCAACGTAGAGGCCTGGGCGAGGGATACGGTCAGCCTGACGCTGGTGCCGGAAAACAGCGATAATTTCGTGGATTACGAAGTAGTGGCCCTGGCCCATTCGCCGGTATCTTCCCATATTACAGCGAAAATAGTGGATGTGGGCGATGGACTGGAAAGCGATTTTGAAGCGGTAAAAGAGGAAATCAAAGACAAAGTAGCCCTGTTTAATATCAATATCCGGGACGAGAAAAACAAAGGAAAGAAAAACCTGCACCGCTCGGAAAAAACTGCCCTGGCCATTCAATACGGCGCGAAAGGCGTGATCATTGCCAACGCGGTAGAAGGCGGGGTTTTGCTTACAGGAACCGCCTCGGTAACCGGGGAGCTGATTCCAATACCCGCCGTTTGCGTGTCGGTGGAATCCGGAAAAAGTATCCGGAAATGGATCCGGGAGGAAAAGGATATCCTGGCGGTGATTGATATGATGAATTTCAGCCGGCCCATTAAAGCCCGGAATGTCATTGCCACTCTTCCCGGCACTTCTAAAAAGCACAGGAATGAAAAGATCGTGATCGGCGGACATCTCGACTCCTGGGACCTGGCCACCGGGGCGATGGACAACGGAGTAGGCTCTTTTTCGATCATGGATATCGCACGGGTATTCAAAAGTCTTAACCTCAAAACCAAGCGGCCGATTGAGTTCGTGCTGTTTATGGGGGAAGAACAGGGACTGCTGGGTTCCAAGTATATGGTGAGTGAGCTGGAAAGGACAGGCGAAATTCAAAAATTGGGCCTGATGATGAATATGGACATGACCAACAATGTCCGCGGGTTTAATGCGGGCGGGAACGACCTCCTGAAAAAGAAAATGGAGGAAATCGGGCAGGTGATCCGCCAGGTAGACAGCACCTATGCCAACGCGGTGGGCAACGGAGCGGGGCTGCATAGTGACCACCAACCATTTATGCTGAGCGGTATCCCCATTTGTTCCCCCTCGGGCTCCTTTCCTTTAAAAGCCTACGGATGTTATCATGCCAACTGCGACCGTTTCGATCTGATTGACCAAAACCATATCAACAATAATGTGCGTTTTACAGCCATGATGCTCTATGCGTTAGCCAACGAAGATTCGCTTCCGGTAAAGCGACTCAACAGTACGGAAACCCGGGATTTCCTAATCAGGCACAACCTGAAAAACGAGCTGATTATCGGCAAGGAATGGAAATGGGAAGAATAGTAGTGTATCCGGGAGGGTGAGTTTTTAGATGTTAGACATTAGCTGTTAGATATTAGATGTTAGATATTAGATGTTAGACCGTGCGGTGCGTATTCATTGGGCGCGGCTGGTCTATGGGCGATACTTCGTTGGAGTGCACGTTTTCTGATAGCTGAATCCGCATCGTTATTTCAGATATTTTAAAATTGGGAAACTTTTTAACCACACACAAACCACAAGTTCCTAATTATAAGCAATTCTCCAATATTTTTTGTAAACTTTTCAAGTTTTTGGTATTATTTTATGATTAAATTATATTAACTTCACCAAACTAAACTCTTTACTCAATGGATACTCAGATACAAGAAACTTATACCCAGAAATATAGTAGCGAGGAAGCATTCGCTGCTGCTTTAGAGTACTTCAACGGCGATGATCTGGCCGCACGGGTGTGGCTTACGAAGTACGCGCTCAAAGACTCGGACGGCAATATTTACGAGAAGTCTCCGGCAGACATGCACAGACGGATAGCCTCCGAAATAGCGCGAATTGAAGCACGGTATCCTAATCCCATGAGTTATGAGGAAATCCACGACCTGATCCGGGAGTTTCGGTATATTGTACCCCAGGGAAGTCCAATGACCGGCATTGGAAACCCTTTCCAGATCGCTTCTCTTTCCAATTGCTTTGTGATTGGAAACAGCGGCGACAGCGGCGATTCGTATGGGGGCATCATGAAAATAGACCAGGAACAGGTGCAGCTAATGAAACGGCGGGGGGGCGTGGGACATGACCTTTCGCATATCCGTCCCAAAGGTTCTCCGGTAAAGAATTCGGCACTTACTTCTACCGGCCTTGTACCGTTTATGGAACGCTACTCCAACTCTACGCGGGAAGTGGCCCAGGACGGGCGGAGAGGAGCCCTTATGCTGTCGGTTTCCATCAATCATCCTGACGCAGAAAACTTTATTGACGCGAAACTGGAAGCGGGAAAGATCACGGGGGCCAATGTTTCCGTACGGATAGACGACGAGTTTATGCGTGCCGTAAAGGAGAAAAAAAAATATATCCAGAAATACCCGATTTTCAGCAGCCAGCCGCTAAGCTGGAGAGAAATTGAAGCAGACCGATTGTGGAAAAAAATCATCCATAACGCCTGGAAATCCGCTGAGCCCGGTATCCTTTTTTGGGATACCATCATCCGGGAGTCTTTGCCCGACTGCTACGCAGACCTGGGCTACAAAACGGTTTCCACCAACCCCTGCGGGGAAATCCCGCTTTGTCCCTACGACTCCTGCCGCCTCCTGGCCATCAACCTGTATTCCTATGTGGTAGACCCGTTCACTCCCAAAGCGCGTTTCGACTTTGAGCTGTTTAAAAAACATGTGAACGCAGCCCAACGTATGATGGACAACATCATTGACCTGGAGCTTGAAAAAGTGGACACTATCCTTGAAAAAATAGACCTGGATCCGGAAAACGAGGAAATCAAACGAATAGAGAAGAATTTGTGGCTGGAAATCCGTAACAAAGCCCGGGAAGGCCGGAGAACGGGAGTAGGCATTACCGCCGAGGGCGATATGCTGGCCGCCCTGGGAATACGGTATGGCAGTGAAGAGGGGATCGCTTTCTCCACACAGGTGCAGCAGGCCCTGGCGCTGGCCGCCTACCGGGCCTCGGTGGAGATGGCCAAAGAACGGGGCGCATTCCTGATCTTTGATGCAGAGAGAGAAAAAAACAACCCTTTCCTCCTCCGGATAAAAGAAGCAGATCCCGCCCTGTACCACGATCTCCAGGAATACGGTCGCCGGAACATCGCCTTACTGACCATTGCTCCTACAGGCAGCACCTCCATTATGACCCAGACCACGTCTGGCATTGAACCCGTTTTTATGCCTGTGTATAAAAGGCGGAGAAAAGTAAACCCGAACGACAAGAATGCACGCGTGGATTTCGTGGATGAAGTGGGTGATTCCTGGGAGGAATACGTGGTCTTTCACCACAAGTTCAGAACCTGGATGGAAGTGAACGGCATGGATACTTCCCGCCATTTCTCCGACCAGGAGATCAATGAACTCATTGAGAAGTCGCCCTATTACAAAGCCACTTCGAACGATGTGGACTGGGTCAACAAAGTGAAAATGCAGGGACAGATCCAGCAATGGGTAGACCACTCTATTTCCGTCACCATCAATATCCCGAACGAAGCCTCAGAAGAACTGGTAGACGAACTGTATATTACCGCCTGGGAAGCAGGTTGCAAGGGGGTTACGGTATACCGCGACGGTTCCCGGTCGGGTGTTTTGGTGAGTGCCAGCGAACCGAAAAAAGAAGAAGAGAAGACCATTTCCCCCTTCCCGCTCAAGCGCCCTCAGGTCCTGGAAGCAGATGTAGTCAGGTTCCAGAACAAAAAAGAAAAATGGATTGCTTTTATCGGAAAAATCGATGACCGGCCCTATGAGATTTTTACCGGTCTCGCAGATGATGAAGACGGCATTCTCCTCCCCCGCTGGGTAAATGAAGGACTGATTATCAAAAACCGGGACGAGGACGGCAACTCCCGTTACGACTTTCAGTTCGCCAATCAAAGAGGTTATAAGACCACTTTTGAGGGTCTTTCCCATAAATTCGATCCCGTTTTCTGGAACTATGCCAAGCTCATTTCGGGTGTACTCCGCCACGGCATGCCTACCGAAAATGTAGTGGAACTCATCAATTCCCTACAGTTGGACAGCGAATCTATCAACACCTGGAAAAACGGGGTGGTAAGGGCACTCAAGAAATTTGTACCGGACGAAACCGAAGTCAAAGGACAAAAATGCCAGAACTGTAATTCTACCAACCTGATGTACCAGGAGGGTTGCCTCACCTGCAAAGACTGCGGCAGTTCGAAATGCGGTTAAAGCAAAAGGAAGATGTTTAAAAAAGAAGGCACGGGGGTAAACTCCCGATACAGGGCCTAAACTTTTTTAAACATCTTCCTTACATTTTCAGTTAAATCCTATATATTAGGGTTTTCAAATCAAATATCACACAAGAGTATGTTATCCACAACTAATGGCGCCGCGGTATACGGTGTAAGCGCCACTCTCATAACCGTAGAAATCAGCATTTTAAAAGGCGGATTTGGCCTGAATGTGGTAGGTTTACCCGACAATGCCGTCCGCGAAAGCCTTCAGCGCATTGATGCGGCCCTCAAAAACGGGGGCTACCACCAGTCGAGGTACAAAACCATTGTCAACCTGGCTCCTGCCGATATTCGCAAAGAAGGCTCTTCGTATGACCTCCCCATTGCCCTATGCCTTCTGTCTTCCGGAGGAAATATGGTGTATGAAAAAGACCTGAAAGACTATGTCATCCTGGGCGAACTGTCTCTTGACGGGCGCCTTCGTCCTATCAAAGGCGTACTGCCTATCGCCATTGAGGCCCGGGCAAAAAAACTAAAAGGCTTTATACTTCCCAAAGAAAATGCCCTGGAAGCTTCGATTGTAAATAACCTGGATGTCATTGGCGTGGAAACCCTTCAGGAGGCCGTTGATTTTTTAACGGGGGAAGCCGACATCCTTCCGACGGTGACCGACACCCGCGACCTCTTTTACCATACGGTCAATGAATATGAAGCGGATTTCTCCCATGTTCAGGGACAGGAAAATATCAAGCGTGCCCTGGAAATCGCCGCCGCGGGCGGGCACAATGCCATTATGATCGGGCCACCCGGAGCGGGCAAAACCATGCTGGCCAAACGCTTGCCCGGCATTCTCCCTCCGCTGACCCTGGCCGAAGCCCTGGAAACCACCAAGATTCATTCGGTAGCCGGGAAACTCAGCAAGTCTTCTTCCCTGATATCAAGAAGACCTTTCCGTAACCCGCACCATACCGTTTCAGATGCCGCCCTGGTAGGAGGCGGAAGCTTCCCTCAGCCCGGCGAAATCTCCCTGGCCCATAACGGTGTACTGTTCCTGGACGAACTGCCGGAGTTTAAACGTACTGTGCTGGAGGTTATGCGTCAACCCCTGGAAGAGCGGAAAGTAGTGATCTCCCGAACCCGACTGGCGGTAGAATTCCCCGCCAGCTTCATGCTCATTGCCAGCATGAATCCCTGCCCCTGCGGTTACTACAACCACCCTGAAAAAGACTGTTCCTGCCCGCCGGGGGCCGTAGAAAAATACCTCAACAGGGTCTCGGGACCCCTCCTCGACCGCATCGATCTGCACGTTGAAGTCACGCCGGTAAACTTCGAACAAATCTCCAGCACCCGGAAGAACGAAACCTCCACTGACATCCGCAAACGTGTAGTCAGTGCCCGGCAAATCCAAAGCGAACGCTTCCAAGACCTCCCCGGTATTCATTGCAATGCCATGATGCCGCCTGAGATGGTCAAAAACATCTGCGAAATTGGGGATGCGGGTCGGCTCCTGCTGAAACGGGCCATGGAAAAGGTGGGCTTATCCGCCCGCGCTTATGACCGTATCCTTAAAGTATCCCGCACCATTGCCGACCTCGCTGGCTCAGAAGAAATCCGGATCGAGCATCTGGCAGAAGCCATACAATACCGGAGTCTGGATCGGGAGAACTGGGCGGGGTGAGACATAGGCACCTCTTTCGTAACCAAAACATGACCTCTCATTATTTAGTGGTCGACGCCTAACAACTTTATAGTAAAGTCTTAATATATTTGCGAAACAATCCTCTAACTCCCCATGAACAATACTACTGCAGACACCCTATCTACCTTTTTATCTCTTGTAAACTCTCCCTGGATACAAGGTTTAATAATTGAAATTTTAGGAGGAATTATCTTTCTATTTGTAATACTTGTCCTGTTAAGACCAAGTTTCGAAATTAGCCCTGAAATAGCAAAGTATGAAGAGCGGAATCGAAGTTGCTACGCCATTAAAATAGTCAACAAGTCGATCTTTCAAGCATTTGATATTTATGCACAAGTATCATCCCTATCCTATTCTCCTGCACAACCTTCAGGTACCAACAAAACTCTTCAACCTGTGGCTTTGACTCTCTCTAATATTCCACATCTACCTAATCGGTTCAATAAAGAAAATGACCATGCCGTATGGTTTAGAACTTTTGAGGATATTGAAACTATCCTCAATGACCCAAACGCCTGTATTCAAATTAAAGTAACTATGAAGCATGGTTTAACCGGATTGAGTCGAATAAAGTTTGTCACATATACAGCAAGCTCTTTAGTTAAGTCAGGACGTTTTGAGTCCGGAAATAGTTTAAAAATTTGTTAATATTTTGTATACCTGTACACTTTTTAGTATTTTTAAGCCCAAATTAGATATGAAGTTAGTTTAATATCTGACACAAAAACATTTCAACTATGCGTTATGACATCATTGCAGGGTAAATTCCCGGGAAGAGTTCATTGTAGCAATGAGCTCTTTTTTGTTTAAAACCACTTCATATCTGCATTAATTTTAAAATACTTTCCCTCCCAGAAACAACGACCTTTCTACTACAAAAGAAACTTAACATAAAAAGGTCGGAAGAAATCCGGATCGAGCATCTGGCAGAAGCCATACAATACCGGAGTCTGGATCGGGAGAATTGGGCGGGGTGAAGGTAGCGGTTTAAGATAACTATCTAAATTATTAACCTAATATTGTAGACATACAAAGCAAGCTCCTTGCGGCAGGAAATCTTTAAAATTAACCGAGCAATGACTCTCTATTACACGCTCAAATTATAAACGTGTAAAATTTTAAGGCAAGCACTTACTAGAATTGGTTTAGAATGTCACGTAGTCAAATATCATCATAAAAGGAGCTATCCGAATAATCGGATAGCTCCTTTTACAGCAACGACATAATTAAACTTTAATAAAACTTTTTTTAATTACAAAATATGTAATAAAAATATTAAAGATGTACACAATTCCATTAGCAAAGAATAAAGTTGACGATAAAACCTTTGGAGTATCGTAAAACTTCATAAAAAAGAGGGTTCCTAACAGAATGATGTGAAAAAAGATTGCCCAAATCTGCAATTTGAATACTTTTTCAAATTCATCCGTCCTAAACTTATACATTAACCAGCCAGAAGTAACTAAACTTACCGGAGGTATAAATATGTAAAGAATTACTGAGCTAAGTAGAAATAGACTCTCAAATTGAAGACTTGATTCTTTTTTAATATTCAGCACTTTTTTCATAATAATCTATCTTAATTTTCAACAAAAAGATTTCTAATTGAGTTCGAGTCTTCATCACTACTCCCAACAATAGCTGATTTTCTCCAACCTCCACTGCCAGGCGCTTCACCATCCTCATCATCTACTTCCTCAACTTCATGATTACAAATCCCAAACTGACAACATTTACATCCTGTTATTTGCCCTTCTTCGTTACGTACAAATGAACAACAGCCACACCATAATATCCAATCACCATAACCATCATATGACTTACATTTATGTGTAGTTTTTGCCAGTATATTAGTTTTATCGGCTTTATCATTTATTGGTATCGCATAATTCACTCTACGGACTGCTTTAATATTATTAACTGAAACCGAATCTTCAGAGTATCCTATAACGTTCAGATAAAATTCGCCTGTAATTTTAGTCTCCATCAGGCTAATTTCTCGTATGGTATATACTGTGTCACTTTCAATAAACTTCTTACCTATAATATTCGCTGCATATGTAAAACCTTCTTCTGAAAAGTTTCCAACTAAAATGCTAGAGTTCTCAAAAAACAGTGACTTATCGTTAATTGAATCCTTAACACAAGAACTAATCGCAAAGTGTTAAATAAAGAATAGTACTGATAGGGTAGAATTTTTCACCTTGAAAAATAGGGGTAAATTTTTAATTTTCATTACTAAATAATAATTTATGTGATAACTTAATTAGCAATTTTACTTAGAAGATTTCTTAAGAGCAAAATATGAAATCATTTTTTGCGAAGAAATTTATTTAACGGTACTTCTTTGTTCTTAAAGAAAGAATTAGAAATAAAAGTTTATACATATCCACACTATTAAAAAGATATATCCCCCGAACATAATCATACAGCGAAAAAGCCCGTATCATTCAGATATCGGGCTCTCTTTCTAGTAAAAGTAGTATTTTTTCTTTCATTACCATATTTGGAGTTGTCTGCTCATTCTCCCATGAAGCAACAGTAGATTCACTAACAGAAAATAGTTTTCCCATACTCTTCTGACTTAAGCCACGGGTTAAACGAAATGATTTTAGCACACCTCCTAATGTCTCATTTGAAACCTCAAAAGGAATATACCCGAGGAAATCTATTATACGAGGATAAAAATGGGTTTGCGGCTGATTCCTGCCATTTTCCCAACCGGTAATTGTGTCTTCGCAAGTATTGAATAGTTTGGCAACATCCATCTGAGATAAATGTAAATCCATTCTTCTCTTTCGAATATGCTCACCTATGGTCTTAGGCTCCTCCGGATAAAAGTATATATATGGCCTACGCACTGTTTTTTCGTATTGCAAAAAAGGCAACACAACCTTGCCCCTGCGGTTACTACAACCACCCTGAAAAAGACTGTTCCTGCCCGCCGGGGGCCGTAGAAAAATACCTCAACAGGGTCTCGGGACCCCTCCTCGACCGCATCGATCTGCACGTTGAAGTCACGCCGGTAAACTTCGAACAAATCTCCAGCACCCGGAAGAACGAAACCTCCACTGACATCCGCAAACGTGTAGTCAGTGCCCGGCAAATCCAAAGCGAACGCTTCCAAGACCTCCCCGGTATTCATTGCAATGCCATGATGCCGCCTGAGATGGTCAAAAACATCTGCGAAATTGGGGATGCGGGTCGGCTCCTGCTGAAACGGGCCATGGAAAAGGTGGGCTTATCCGCCCGCGCTTATGACCGTATCCTTAAAGTATCCCGCACCATTGCCGACCTCGCTGGCTCAGAAGAAATCCGGATCGAGCATCTGGCAGAAGCCATACAATACCGGAGTCTGGATCGGGAGAACTGGGCGGGGTGAGACATAGGCACCTCTTTCGTAACCAAAACATGACCTCTCATTATTTAGTGGTCGACGCCTAACAACTTTATAGTAAAGTCTTAATATATTTGCGAAACAATCCTCTAACTCCCCATGAACAATACTACTGCAGACACCCTATCTACCTTTTTATCTCTTGTAAACTCTCCCTGGATACAAGGTTTAATAATTGAAATTTTAGGAGGAATTATCTTTCTATTTGTAATACTTGTCCTGTTAAGACCAAGTTTCGAAATTAGCCCTGAAATAGCAAAGTATGAAGAGCGGAATCGAAGTTGCTACGCCATTAAAATAGTCAACAAGTCGATCTTTCAAGCATTTGATATTTATGCACAAGTATCATCCCTATCCTATTCTCCTGCACAACCTTCAGGTACCAACAAAACTCTTCAACCTGTGGCTTTGACTCTCTCTAATATTCCACATCTACCTAATCGGTTCAATAAAGAAAATGACCATGCCGTATGGTTTAGAACTTTTGAGGATATTGAAACTATCCTCAATGACCCAAACGCCTGTATTCAAATTAAAGTAACTATGAAGCATGGTTTAACCGGATTGAGTCGAATAAAGTTTGTCACATATACAGCAAGCTCTTTAGTTAAGTCAGGACGTTTTGAGTCCGGAAATAGTTTAAAAATTTGTTAATATTTTGTATACCTGTACACTTTTTAGTATTTTTAAGCCCAAATTAGATATGAAGTTAGTTTAATATCTGACACAAAAACATTTCAACTATGCGTTATGACATCATTGCAGGGTAAATTCCCGGGAAGAGTTCATTGTAGCAATGAGCTCTTTTTTGTTTAAAACCACTTCATATCTGCATTAATTTTAAAATACTTTCCCTCCCAGAAACAACGACCTTTCTACTACAAAAGAAACTTAACATAAAAAGGTCGGAAGAAATCCGGATCGAGCATCTGGCAGAAGCCATACAATACCGGAGTCTGGATC
>JBEBRS010000076.1:0-12822 GCA_040394705.1 Leadbetterella byssophila | reverse complement strand
ACTCATCACTCTCACGGCGTCTTCACCACCGCCGCCCGTTTCAGAAAATCCGGTTTCCGGTTTTGGGGGATACTGATCTTCTCTTTTATGTCTTTAAGATAGATATAAGCGGAGTCAAATCGCTGGAGATAATTCAGGTTAATCACGTACGATCTTGACACCTGGAAAAATTCCGGCAGATCAAAAAATTGCATCAGGTAGCCGATATGCATGGTGAATTTATAGGGGAGGGGTTGGAGGTATATTTTACCTTCTCTATTATTGTGGCCTCAACGGAGATAGCTTTTAATACAAATTTCAAATTCAACCCTTAAAATAAACCATAAAACAGGCAGGACTACCAATAGACACACGCTTATTTCGGAGTGATTTCCGGATTTTGTCCTGTCAATGCCACCGGATCAGGTTTTAGCTGATCCGGTTGTTTTCTTTCAGAATCAGTAGTCTTCATAAAACCAGACTATAAAAGCTGGAAAATCAACCCATATGACCGGCTGGGTTTACTTTTGGTCTGTTGTCAAAACTGTATCGTAACGGTCTGCAATTTATTATCTACAGGCAATAAACGAAGCGATTATCTTTCATTGGCCAGATAGAGTCCTCCCAGCACCAGCGCGGTGCCGCCCCAGGTATACCAGGACAGGGGCTCATCCAGTATCAGATTGGCATAGATGAATCCGAAAATAGGGCAGAGGAAGAGGAAGAAGGAGGCTTTTACGGTGTCTGTTTTCAGGAGGTAGAGCCATAACTGTACCGCGGCAATAGAGACCGGAATCACCAGCCAGGCAATGGAAAAAAATACAGTCATGTTCCATTCGTTCCTGCCGCTTTCATGAAAATACAGGGTAAGGGGAAGCAGGAATATGCCGCCCAGGAACACTTGCCAGCCGTTAATGGTGAACCTCGACAGGCGCCATTTTACCTTGGAATAATACAGCGTGCCTATCGAATAGGCCACCATGCTCAGGAAAATGAGCAGCAATCCCCGGGGCGTGGCATGCTGGTCTTGTAATAGCGGGTAACACGCAATGGCTACGCCTATCAGCCCGAGAAATACGGCCAGCCACTGCCTCATCCTGATCTTTTCCCCCAGCCAGAACGTGGAAAGAATACTGATCAGTAAGGTGTTGGTAGAGGTAGAAAGGCTGCCGATGCCCGCGGAGATTTCCCGTAGGGCAATGATGAACAAACCCAGGTAGAGGGTGGTGTTGAGAAGCCCGAAAATAATCAGCTGTTTCCATTCTCTCCCCCGGGGGAGGCGTTCTTTCCGCACCACCTGCGCGTAAAAAATAAGCAGGGCGCCGGCGGAGAAAAAGCGGATCTGAAACATCAGAAGAGGTTCGATATACGGCAGTATGAGCTTGGCCGCCGAAGAAGCGGAGGCCCAGAGGGCGGCAAACAGCACACCCAGTAAGATAAACCGGAAATTCATGCGATAAGGGCCCGGGCGGTTTGGGTGGTAAGGGTACGAATGTGTTCGGCCTCCGTGCCGTACACTTCGGATAGTCGGGCGACTACCCGGTCGAGGTAAGCGGGCTCGTTTCGCTTTCCGCGGTAGGGTACCGGCGCCAGGTAGGGCGCATCAGTTTCCAGTACAATAGATTCCAGGGGAATATCCGCAAGGAAACGATCCAATCCGCCGTTTTTGAAGGTCACCACTCCCCCGATACCCAGCAGGAAGTTCAGCCCGGTCACCCTTTCGGCATCTTCCCTGTTCCCGGAAAAACAATGGAAAATCCCTCTCAGACCCGTCCAGCCGAACGCCTCTATCAAGTCGCAGCACCGTTGTATAGCGTTCAGGGAATTGTCTTTGGAATTGCGGGAATGGATGCAAATGGGGAGGCTGTACATTCGGGCCAGCTCCAGCTGCCGCATAAAGGCCGCCTCTTGCTGGGCGGTAAACGTCAGATCCCAGTAGAAATCTATCCCGATTTCCCCGATCATGATGAATTTTCGTTTTTTCAGCTCTTCCTCCACCCTTTGGAGTTCTTCCTCAAACCCTTCGTTCACATAAGAAGGGTGAAGCCCCATCATACTCAGGCACCGGCCCGGAAATTCCTCTTCCAGCGCGTACATGCCGGCTATGGTTTCCGAATTGCAGTTGGGCATCCAGATCTGTTCAATCCCCGCTGCCCGTGCCCGTTCCAGCATTTCATACTTATCTGACTCATATTGCGCGTCATAGATGTGCGCGTGCGTATCGATCATTTCCTCCCTTCCACTTTTGAAAGGCAAAATTACGAAGCTTTTTTGCCTTATTACTTTATTCTCTCCTTATATTTATCGCTCCAAACCGAACAGATTAAACAAAATACGTATGAACAGACGAAATTTCATTCAGACCACCGTGGCCGGAAGCTCCCTTCCTTTTATCGGGCATGCCATGCCCTTTGACAAACCTAAAACCGATAAGGTGAGACTGGGTTTCATTGGGGTAGGTCTGCGTGGGAGAAATCACCTCGCCGTGGCCGTGAACAGCGATGACGTGGAGGTAGTAGCGATCTGTGATATCGACCCGGATGCGATCCGGCGTTCACAGGAAATGATCAAAAAAGCGGGAAAAAAAGAAGCTGTGGCTTATGCGAAAAATGAAACGGACTACCGCAATCTTTTAAAACGCGACGATATTGACGGCGTGGTGATCTCCACCCCCTGGGAACTGCACGTGCCCATGAGTGTAGACTCCATGCGGGCCGGCAAATACACCGCCGTCGAAGTTTCGGCTACCGTCACCCTCCAGGAATCCTGGGACCTCGTGGATACATTCGAAGAAACGGGAAGCCATTGCATGATCCTGGAAAACGTGTGTTACCGGAGAGACGTGATGGCCGTACTCCACATGGTAAGAAAAGGGCTTTTCGGAGATATTCAGTATGGCCACTGCGGCTACCAGCATGACCTGCGGGAAGTGAAATTCAATAACGGAAAACAAGCCTACGGAGGCGGAGTGGAATTCGGAGAGAAAGCGTTCTCCGAGGCCAAATGGAGAACCCAGCATTCTGTAGACCGTAACGGAGACCTTTACCCCACCCACGGCCTGGGCCCTGTAGCGCACTGGATGAACATTAACCGGGGAAATAAGTTCAACTACCTTACTTCTATGGCTACCAGCGCAAAAGGACTGCACAAATACATCGTGGATAAGGGCGGCGCGGATCACCCCAATGCGAAGGTGAAGTTTAAGCTGGGCGACATTGTGACCACCTCCATTCAGTGTGAGAACGGGGAGAATATCGTGATTATTCACGACACCAACCTCCCGCGTCCGTATTCTTTGTGCTTCCGTGCCCAGGGTACCGAGGGCATCTGGATGGACGATAACGACATGATCTACCTGGAAGGCAAAAGCCCGAAACCCCACCAGTGGGAGCCTTTTGAGAAATACCAGAAAGAGTACGATCACCCCCTGTGGAAGAAATTTGAAGAGAATGCGAAAAACGCGGGCCACGGCGGCATAGATTACTTTGTGCTGAGGGCCTTTATCGAGTCGATCAAACGTCAGGTAGCGCCTCCTATGGATGTGTATGACGCGGCGGCGTGGTCGGCTATCAGTCCTTTGTCTGAAATGTCGATTGCCCGCGGCAGCTCGCCGGTGGAAATTCCGGACTTCACTCGCGGAAAATGGAAAACCAATAAGCCTATTTTTGGTTTGAATGACCAATATTGATTCGGTTCAGTTTCGTCTGGCGCGGCCTGATGACCTGGAGGAGATCGTGAGGATTTACAATTCCACGGTTTCTTCCAGGTTGGTTACGGCTGACCTTGAACCGGTTTCGGTCGAAAGCAGAGTAGAATGGCTTCACCGGCACACGCCGGAGAAGCACCCGCTCTGGGTAATGGAGGAAGCCGGGAAGATCATTGGTTGGCTCGGTTTTCAGCCCTTCCACAGTCGGCCTGCCTACCATGCCACCGCCGAAATCAGCCTCTACCTGGATGAAACGGTACGTGGACGTGGACTGGGTTCCAAAATCCTGGATTTTGCTTTGGAAACAGCGCCCTCGCTGGGTATAGAAACCTTTATAGGATTGATTTTTGAACACAATATCCCCAGTATTCGCCTTTTCGAAAAAGCAGGTTTCCGCGAGTGGGGTTTTTTACCTGAGGTAGCCAACCTTGACGGCACCCGGCGGGGGCTGAAGTACTTTGGACGGAAAGTAACGCACCCTTCGACCCTTCGATAAGCTCAGGACAGGCTAAACTCAGAGTGACATTAGCTTCTATCCAATCTAACATCTAACATCTAATATCTAACATCTAATATCTAACATCTAACATCTAACATCTAACACCCCATTCATCAATAACTTCCACTCGCGCCACCGCCCCCGAAACTTCCACCTCCGAAGCCGCCAAAACCTCCTCCGCGGCCCCCTCCGAAGCCACCGCCAAAGCCACCACCGCCCCATTGGCCCGACTGCCGTCCCCAGCCTGTATACGTAGTGTACGGCCAGGGAGAATCACTCAGAATGCTTCTTCCACCGCCGCGGTTACCGCCGCCGCCTTTAGTGGCCATGATCACGAAAAGGATCACCGCCAGGATGAGCAAGAGAATCAGTCCGGCCGGCAGGCCGTCTTCCTTGGGTTCGGCCTTGTATTCTCCCTGGGCATACTTAATGATGGCCGACGTGGCTTCATCAAGGCCCTGGTAATATTGAACCGCCTGGAAATTTGGTGTGATGATATTGGAGATAATTCTTTTTGCGTAGATGTCGGGTAGTGCGCCTTCCATGCCGTACCCGGTTTGTATGGTCACCTTGCGGTCGCCCGGGGCCCACAGAAGCACCACACCGTTGTTCTTTCCTTCCTGCCCCACGCCCCATTTCCTGCCCAGCTGGAGGGCATAGTCGGCAATCTCATAGGGTTGGGTGCTGTTTACAATCACTACCGCGATCTGGGTGGAAGTAGAGTCATTGTAAGCCCTTAGTTTGTTTTCCAGGGCGCTGATCTGCGTATCGCTCAGCAGTCCGCCCACGTAATCGTTCACCAGACGGGGCGGATTGGGTTTTTCCGGAATATCCTGAGCAAAGACGTTCAGGCTTAAAAACAGGAGTATAAAAAATCTGATTCTCATTATCCAAAGCTTATGTCGTTCGGGAGCTCATTCGTGTTGACTCCCTGTGCCGGGAAATATTCCCGTAGCCTTTTTCCGGCTTCTTCTATGGCCCGGACAAACCCGTTTTCAAAGTCGCCTATACTGAAGTTTTCCCTCAGAATTTCCAGTTCGGCATTCCAGAAGTGTTGTCCCACCTTTTGGTTGATGCCTTCGTCCCCGATAATCGCAAATTTCTTATCTTCGTAAGCAAGATAGATCAGCACCCCGTTTCGGAGCGCCGTTTTATGCAGGGATAAATAGCGGAATACTTCCCCCGCCCGTTCTATGGGGTCGGCGGTGGGACAATGTTCTTCCACGTGTACCTTGATCTCCCCGGAGGTGAGTTCTTCCGCCTCATGGATGGCGTGAACGATATTCTTCTGCTGTATCTCGTTTAAGATGTACATGGTCGGCTATCCGCTGGGAGAGCTGGGGGCAGTATCTGGTCCGCCCCCGGCTCGCGGTGGTCTTAGTCAAAGTTAAAATTCACATCCGGGGCCGTTTGGGCCGCTTCAGTAGCCTGGAACAGCTCTTTCCTGGCGAAGCCGAAGATACCCGCCATCAGGTTGGCCGGGAAAGTCCGCACAGCCAGGTTATAATCGGCGGTAGTGTCGTTAAAATCTTTCCGTGCCACGGTAATCCGATTTTCGGTGCCTTCCAGTTGAGCCTGAAGTTCCAGGAAGTTCTGGTTGGCTTTTAACTGAGGGTATTGCTCCACAGCTACCAATAACCTGCTGAGAGATCCGCTCAACTGGCTCTGGGCCGCCTCGAATTTGGCCATATTTTCCGGTGTCAGGTCATCGGCTTCCAGTTTGATCTGGGTGGCTGCGGCCCGGGCGTTGATCACGTCAGTAAGCGTACTTTTTTCAAAATCAGCGGCGCCCTGAACCGTTTTGACCAGGTTACCGATCAGGTCGGCTCTTCTTTGGTATTGGTTTTGAACCTCTCCCCACGCTTTTTCCACAAGGTTATCCTTGCTTACCAGTCCGTTATACGAACTACAGGAATAAACGCCGAATAGAGCGATAAGACCAATCAGCAGTAACGTTCCTTTTTTCATCTTCGATTTTGTAGTTTAAGTTTAAATCCGGTCCAAAGTTAAAGAAAGATTCGGTTTTGAGAAATATTATGGTATAAACATGACCTTCTCAGTGTTGGACGGTCAGAATGCAAAGAAGCTGCCCTTTTGGGACAGCTCCTTTTATTTTGCAAAATAGGGCTTACATCATTCCGCCCATTCCGCCACCATGCATGTGCGGAGCTTCCGGTTTTTCTTCCGGAATATCGGAAATAACCGCTTCGGTAGTCAGCAACAGACCGGCGATAGATGCCGCGTTTTCGAGGGCCAGACGCGTCACTTTGGTAGGATCAATGATACCCGCCGCAATCATGTCTTCGTATTTGTCCTCACGGGCATTGTAGCCGTAAGCGCCTTTGCCGCCTTTCACTTCCTGCACCACTACGGAGCCTTCGCCGCCGGCATTGGAAACGATGGTTCTCAAGGGAGCCTCTACCGCATTACGGATGATGGCCACACCGGTTTTCTCGTCGGCGTTTTCTACGCTAAGTGATTCAAGAGAAGCCTGGGCTCTGATCAGGGCCACGCCACCACCGGCAATGATACCTTCTTCTACCGCCGCGCGGGTGGCATGAAGGGCGTCATCTACGCGGTCTTTTTTCTCTTTCATTTCTACTTCAGTAGCTGCACCAATGTAAATGATGGCTACACCACCTGACAATTTGGCAAGACGCTCCTGGAGTTTCTCGCGGTCGTAGTCAGAAGTAGTGTTCTCAATCTGAGCTTTGATCTGGTTCACACGGCCTTTGATGGCATCTGCTTCACCGGCTCCGTTGATCACGGTGGTGTTGTCTTTGTCAATCACCACTTTCTCGCTTTGACCCAGCATGTCAACAGTAACGTTCTCCAGTTTGAATCCTCTTTCTTCCGAAATAACGGTACCGCCAGTCAGGATTGCGATGTCTTCCAGCATGGCTTTTCTTCTGTCGCCAAAGCCTGGAGCTTTCACCGCACAGATTTTCAACGCACCGCGGATTTTGTTCACTACCAGGGTAGCCAGGGCCTCGCCGTCTACGTCTTCTGCGATGATCAGCAGAGGGCGACCGGTTTGTGCAACGGCCTCAAGCACCGGAAGTAACTCTTTCATAGAAGAAACTTTCTTCTCCGAGATCAGGATAAACGGACGCTCCATTTCAGCTTCCATTTTCTCTGTATTGGTTACGAAGTAAGGCGACAGGTAACCTCTGTCAAACTGCATACCTTCTACCGTTTTTACTTCGGTTTCGGTACCGCGTGCCTCTTCCACAGTAATCACCCCTTCTTTGCCTACTTTTTCCATGGCATCGGCAATCATCTGGCCGATCTCCTGGTCGTTGTTAGCCGAGATAGTAGCTACCTGGGTAACTTCTTTAGAAGAGTTAATCGACTTGGATTGCGACTTCAGGTCGGCAACAATGGCGGTAACCGCTTTATCAATGCCTCTTTTCAGGTCCATAGGATTGGCTCCCGCCGCTACGTTTTTCGCACCGATGGTATAGATGGCCTGGGCCAGCACAGTAGCAGTAGTGGTACCGTCACCCGCAGCATCCGCCGTTTTGGAAGCCACTTCCTTCACCAGTTGAGCGCCCATGTTCTCGATAGAATCGCTCAGTTCGATTTCCTTCGCTACCGTTACACCGTCTTTGGTGATGGCAGGGGAACCGAATTTTTTGTCCAGAATAACGTTACGACCCTTGGGTCCTAAAGTTACTTTCACGGCGTTAGCCAGAGTGTCAACGCCTTTTTTTAGTTTATCTCTCGCTTCAGTATCAAAAAGAATTTGCTTTGCCATTTGAATAATTTTAAATTTTTAAGAATAATCGTGTAATGAATTATCAGATGATAGCATAAATGTCGGATTCTCTCATGATCAGGTATTCTTTACCGTCTACGCTGAGTTCCGTACCTGAATATTTTCCGTACAATACGGTGTCACCTACTTTCACGGTAAGCGGCTCGTCTTTTTTTCCGGGGCCTACCGCCACCACAGTTCCTTTCTGAGGTTTTTCTTTTGCCGTATCGGGAATAATAATTCCAAAAGCGGTCTTCTCCTCAGCGGGAGCAGCCTCTATCAAAACTCTGTCTGCTAAAGGTTTTACGTTTACTGACATAATCGTTGAATTAATTTTTAGTTGAAAACTTCTGCTACACTCTTCTCAAAACCTCTGCCAATTGCGAAAAAGCGGATTTTTACTGACATTTTTTCAGTATAGGCTGACATTTACTGACAGGGATGTTTCATTTTCCCAGGTTTTCTTCTTCAAAAGCCAGGGGAAGGAGTGTTTTTGCGTTTGCAAATACATAGGTGGGGCCATCTGCTTTGTGCAGTAAAAGCCGTAGGGGGGTGGCCTGGCGCCGTTCCGTCTCCGTAATCACCTGCCGGCAGATACCGCAAGGGGTAACCGGGTGGGCGGAAGTAGATGCGGGCGCGGTTACCGCCAGGGCCAGTACGCGACTGTCCGGGAAATTGGCATGCACATAGTGCAGTACCGAACGTTCGGCACAGGTGCCGGCCGGGTAGGAGAGGTTCTCCTGGTTGTTGCCGCCAAAAATACGGCCGTCGTCGAGCAACACCGCAGCGCCTACCGGAAATTTGCTGTAGGGCGAATAGCTCTTTCCTGCCATTTCTGCTGCTTTCTCCACGAGTGTGGCATAGGCCGGATCCAGTTCGGAGATACGGTCAAATTCTTCGTACGTGAGGTTGATATTCTTTATTTTCATAATTAGGTAATCGCTATGAACGGCCGGTGGAACTTATCCGACAAAACACTCCAGGGCTTGTCCGATCATCGCTTTGACCGCTTTCTTGTAATCTCCGGAAAATTCTCCCGTGATGCGGTTTGCAATGATGGTATTGACGGAAAGCGCCTGGTGGCCCATGAGTTGAGAGAGGCCGTAAATGGCCGAGGTTTCCATTTCAAAATTGGTAATTCGTAAGTGGTCGTAAGAAAAGGCGGTGAGCTTTTCATTCAGCAGAGGCTCGCGCACATTCAGTTTTAAAACCCGCCCCTGCGGACCGTAAAATCCGCAGGCCGTCGCCGTAATGCCCTGGAGGAAATCTCCGGCTTTGTCCAGGATCCCTGCTCCCGCAGACACCAGGTAAGGCCGTGCGAAATTCGCGTTCCAACCCGTTTCCCTGATAAAGTTTTCGATAAAAAGGTTATCGGTAAACGCCTCGGAACCTTCGTAATAATGCAGGAGGCCGTCTAAGCCCAGTCCGTGAGAACTGGCCAGCACGCTGTCTACCGGAATATCGCCCTGCAAAGATCCCGAAGTGCCCAGGCGGATAAAATTCAGGGAAGTATGCTCCGTTTTTCTCTCCTTCCTGACCAGGTCGATGTTCACCGCAGCGTCCAGTTCCCCCAGCACGATATCGATATTGTCGGTGCCCATGCCGGTGGAGATAACGCTTACTCTTTTTCCCTTCCGGATACCCGTATGGGTTACAATCTCCCTTTTCTGGGTAGTAAATTCTACCCGGTCAAAAAAAGCAGACACCACCGGTACCCGGTCAGGGTCACCTACGAGGAATACAGTTTCGCCTATATCTTCAGGTTTCAGGTTGATGTGGTAAAGGCTGCCGTCAGCATTCAGGATCAGCTCAGAGTTTTTATAGGTGTTGCTCATGTATATTCAATATCGGTACAAATTTTAGCCGGGCGGGTGGCCGCCCCTTGGCGAACCGCTTTTGGCCTAAAGCACAAAAAAGAACCTACAAGCTAGCGTATCCGCATAGAAATACCAATTATTTAAAAGATTTTTTTTCTACAGAGAAGATTTATCAGATGTAAAAGTGTATTTTTAAAAAATTTTTTTAATGTTTCAATCACCTGAATTTTTATGACCCGTACCAAGAGTTACTATGGACCTTTAGCTATTATCGGCGTACTATTTTTCATATTTGGCTTTATTACGTGGGTAAACGCCGTCCTTATCCCGTTTTTTCAGAAAGCGTTTGACCTGGACAACACCTCGGCCTACCTGGTGACTTTTGCTTTCTATATCAGTTATACCGTGATGGCTATCCCTTCTACCTGGGTATTGAAAAAGGTAGGATTTAAAAGGGGGATGTCGGTTGGGCTTTTTGTTATGGCCCTGGGTGCGCTTATTTTTGTGCCGGCGGCCCGTATAGAGTCTTACGGGCTGTTCCTGACAGGGCTTTTTGTGATTGCCACCGGTCTCACCCTTCTGCAAACCGCTTCTAATCCTTATGTCACTATTCTCGGACCCATCGAAAGCGCGGCCCAGCGGATCAGCGTGATGGGTATTGCCAACAAAATTGCGGGTATTATCGGGCAAAAGGTATTCGGAGGACTCCTCCTGGCGGGGAGCGCCACGGTGGCTGGCACACTCAGTCGTGGGGAGCAGCTGGATAAAGTGGTGATTCCTTACCTTTCCATCGCGGCGGTGCTGGCCGTGCTGGGTATTGCGGTCTGGGTCATGAAAGGACTGCCGGAAGTAGAGGAAGAAGAGGAAGCGATCACCGAAGGCGGGGCGTCGTCTATCTGGGCACACCCGAACCTGGTGCTGGGCCTGGTGGCTCTCTTTGCTTATGTGGGTGCGGAGGTGATCGCCGGAGATTCCATTATCGCATACGGTATCTCCCAGGGTTTCCCGGAATCCGAAGCCAAGGATTTCGGTACCTATACCCTATGGCTTATGCTCGTGGGCTACATCCTGGGCATTTTCCTGATTCCACGGGTGATTTCCCAGGGTACCTGGCTGAAGTATTCGGCCATTTTCGGAGTACTCGTGACAGTAGCAGCCATTTTGACCACCGGGTTTACATCGGTGTTATGCATAGCGCTTTTAGGACTGGCCAATGCCATCATGTGGCCGGCCATCTGGCCCCTGGCGCTTGACGGACTGGGCAAGCACACCAAACTGGCTTCAGCCCTGCTGGTGATGATGATTTCGGGGGGCGCAATCCTGACCTCCCTTTACGGAAAGATATCGGAATACACCGGTACTCAGAACGCCTATTGGCTCGTGGTACCCCTGTACGCATTTATTTTCTGGTACGCGGCCGTCGGACATAAAAAGAAATCCTGGTAAACTCAAACTCAATACTCAATACTCATAACCCATAGCTCAAAACTCAAATTTGATATCGATGAAAAAAACTATTCTACTCCTCTCCGTACTGCTGTCGGCCCTTACAGCCTCCGCACAGATCGGCCACGGGAGCAAAAAAACATTTACGCTTGACGACACCCTCAGGGGAACCATCACCCCCGAAAGAGCCTGGTGGGACCTCCTGCATTATGATCTCAGTGTAGAGGTAGATGTCGCCAATAAATATTTTAAAGGATCCAACGTGATTCGTTTCAAAACCCTGGAAAGACACCCCGTGATGCAGGTAGATCTCCAGGAGCCCCTTGAACTCACTGCAGCGTATCAGGGAGAAACCCAACTGACCTTCACCAAGCGGGGAGCCAACGCCTACTTTATTCAACTGGCTTCTCCGCCCGCGCCGGGGTCAGAAGCCGAAGTGACCGTCTACTACGAAGGGAATCCCCGTGTCGCCCGGCGAGCACCCTGGGACGGTGGCGTTTCCTGGGCCAAAGACAAACTCGGACGGGCCTTTGTGTCGACCTCCTGCCAGGGACTCGGCGCCAGTGTATGGTGGCCCTGCAAAGACCACATGTACGACGAACCCGATAACGGTATGCGTATCACCATGACCGTACCCGACAGCCTCATGAACGTCTCCAACGGCATGCTGGCGTCTAAATGCACCTACGCCGACGGCAAGGTGACCACGGTATGGGAAGTCAAAAATCCCATCAATAACTACGGAGTCAACCTCAACGCCGGGCATTACGCCCACTACCGGGAAACTTTCCAGGGTGAAAAAGGCCCCCTGCAGGTCGACTACTGGCCCCTGGATTATAACCTGGAAGTCGCCAGGGAACATTTCCAGGATGTACCCCGCATGCTGGAGGCATTTGAACACTGGTTCGGGCCTTATCCTTTCTACGAAGACGGTTTTAAATTGGTGGAAGTGCCTTACCTGGGCATGGAACACCAGAGTTCCGTGACCTATGGCAATCAATACAAAAAAGGGTATCTCGGCCGCGACCTGTCGGGCAGTGGCTGGGGACTGAAATGGGACTTTATCATTGTCCACGAAAGCGGCCATGAATGGTTTGCCAATAACATTACGTATAAAGACATTGCGGATATGTGGGTACACGAAGGCTTTACTTCCTATTCGGAATCCCTTTTTGTAGATTACCACTATGGCAAAAAGGCCGGGGAAGATTATGTGATCGGTTGCCGGAAAAGCATTAAAAACGATATTCCCATTATCGGTGTGTACAACGTGAACCACGAAGGCTCCGGAGACATGTATAGCAAAGGAGCCAATATGCTGCACACCATCCGGCATATTATAGGCGACGACGAGAAGTTTCGGGGCATTTTAAGAGGACTGAATGCCGATTTCTATCATCAGACGGTGACTTCCGCCGATGTAGAACGCTATATCTCCGAAAAAGCCGGTATCGACCTCAGCAAGGTGTTTGACCAGTATCTGAGAGATATACGGATCCCGAAACTGGCTACCAAAGTGCAGGGAGGGAAAGTGTCGTATCGTTGGGAAAACGTGGTGGCCGGATTCGATATGCCGGTGAAAGTAGCGGTAGACGGGAAGGAGCAGGTGTTGTATCCT
>JBEBRS010000075.1:0-12906 GCA_040394705.1 Leadbetterella byssophila | reverse complement strand
CCAAAAAAGTTTTGCTGGATGAATCAGAGGCTATTAAATCTTTGATAAATACAATAGATGAAGGTTTTGAAGAAGTCGTGAATACGATTTTGACTTCCGGCGGAAAGGTAGTGTTGTCCGGAATTGGTAAAAGCGCCATAATCGCGCAGAAAATTGCAGCTACTTTGAACTCTACGGGGCAAAAGGCGGTATTCATGCATGCCACTGACGCGGTACACGGAGATCTTGGCATTATTGATGAAAAAGACGTGCTGCTGATTCTGTCGAAAAGCGGGAATACCCCCGAGTTGAAGGTGTTGGTTCCCCTGATCCGCCGCCTTCCTAACCCCTTGGTTTGCATGGTGTCGGATACGGATTCCTTCCTGGCTAAAAATTCGGATTATGTGCTGAACGCGCACGTGACCCGGGAGGCTTGTCCCATGAACCTGGCGCCTACCACTTCCACCACCGTTTCCCTGGCCCTGGGCGATGCCCTGGCCGTTTGTCTTCTGGAAGCGAGAGGGTTCAATAACCGCGACTTCGCCCGTTACCATCCCGGGGGCGCCCTCGGGAAAAAGCTCTACCTCAAAGTTTCGGATCTTTATCCGAACAATGAAGTGCCGGTGGTGAGTGAAAATGCCTCCGCGGAGGAAGTGGTGCTGGAAATGACTTCTAAAAGGTTAGGGACAACCGCCGTGGTGAACGAAGCACAAATGCTGTCCGGGATCATTACCGACGGGGATTTACGTAGAAAATTAAGGGAAGGAAGCGATATATTTGCCTTAAAAGCCATAGATTTGATGAATCGGAGCCCTAAGGTGGTAAGCAAGGATGAATTCGCCGTAAACGCCCTGAACAGAATGCAGGAACTCAGTATCACCCAGCTGGTGGTAGAAGAGAAAGGGAGAGTGCTGGGTTTTGTGCACCTTCACGATCTGTTGAGGGAAGGGCTTGTTTAACAGGAAGCTTTGCGCTTTGCGTTCTGAGCTTTGCGATTCTCGCGGCTCACAGCTCATAGCGCACAGCTCATAGCTAATAAATAAATGAGGAAAGTTGATTTTTTAGTGATTGGCTCCGGCATTGCGGGGCTCAGTTTTGCATTAAAGGCCGCACAAAAAGGTAAAGTGCTGATACTTACCAAGGTAAATGCCGACGAAACCAATACGAAATATGCGCAGGGAGGGATTGCCACGGTGTTTGACCCCGTAAGCGATTCTTTTGAAAAGCATATTCAGGATACACTTATTGCAGGTGACGGACTCTGCGATAAAGAAATTGTGGAAATTGTGGTGTCGGAAGGCCCGGACCGCATCCAGGAATTGATAGATTACGGTACGAATTTCGATAAAATGGAAACCGGGGAATATAACCTTACCCGGGAGGGCGGGCATTCTGAAAACCGGATTCTCCATTATAAGGATATTACGGGGTGGGAAATTGAGCGGGCCTTGCTGGAACAAGTGGCCAAGCAGCCCAATATTGAGATCCTGACCCATTATTTCGCGGTGGAAGTGATTACCCAGCACCATCTGGGGGAGAAATCTCACGGGCATGTGGAAAGCTACGGGGTGTATGCCCTGAATGTGAATACCCTGGAGGTGGAAACTATTCTTTCCAAGGTCACCGTGATGGCTTCGGGGGGCGCGGGACAGATTTATTCTTCTACAACCAACCCGGTGATTGCCACGGGCGACGGCATCGCGATGGTATACCGGGCCGGAGGAGAAGTGAGGGATATGGAGATGATCCAGTTTCACCCCACATCCCTGTACAATCCCGGCACTTTCCCGAGTTTCCTGATTACCGAAGCGGTGAGAGGGGAAGGCGGCGTTTTACGGGACAAAAACGGCCGGGAATTTATGTACGATTACGACGAAAGGGGATCGCTCGCTCCGCGGGATATCGTGGCCCGCTCGATTGACGCAGAAATGAAAAAATCAGGGGAAGAACACGTATGGCTGGATATCACCCACAAGCCCAAGGAATTTATTCTGCAGCATTTTCCGAACATATATGAAAAATGCCTGAGTATCGGGATTGACATTACCAAAGATTATATACCGGTGACGCCTGCGGCGCATTACCTCTGCGGGGGCATTCGGGTAGACGAATACGGGCGTACCTCCATTAAAAACCTGTATGCCTGCGGAGAATGCTCCTCTACCGGCCTGCACGGGGCTAACCGACTGGCCTCCAATTCCCTCCTGGAAGCGGCCGTATTTGCCAACCGCATTGCGGGAAACGCGCTGGAGCATATTGATGCGCTGGAGTACGAGAGCCGGGTACCCGACTGGAACGAGTTCGGCGCGGTGCAGTCGAACGAGGAGATTCTGGTGTCGCACAACACCCGCGAATTGCAGAAAATGATGTCGGATTACGTAGGGATTGTTCGGTCTGACTTTCGTCTTGACCGGGCCGAAACCCGAATGCGTATGCTGAAAGAGGAAACGGAGACATTCTACCGCAAAACCAAACTCTCGGTAAAACTGTGTGAGTTGAGAAACCTGATTCTCTGCGCGCAGATGGTGATCTTGTCGGCCCAGAAACGCAAGGAGTCAAGGGGGCTGCATTACAATACCGATTACCCGTATAAATTGGGCGGGAAACCTGAAAATACGGTATTGGGGAAACATGTATAGTACAAAGGGGGCATGGCGATTACTGGAGGGCAGGATGGTTTAAGGTAAATTTAACATCTTTTTGTTTTTATTTTCGGAATATTTCGGAAATTTGCAGAGTTTTTAGTTGAATATGTTTATGGACAGACTCAAATATTTGCTGGAAAGTAATCTCTTTGGGGTTTGTACCCGGATAGGGCAGAAGCTGAATTTCTCGGCAGCCAGCATTCGAATGTATTTTATTTACGCGTCATTCTTCACTCTCGGATCCCCTGTCATCATTTATCTTGTACTGGCTTTCTGGATGGAAGTGCGTAAAACGATCCGGAACAGCAATCATCCCAGCGTTTGGGAGTTAGAGTAAACCGCTCTTATCGGTCTACTTCCCCCATCACCAGGTCGAGCGAGCCGATAATGGCCACGAGATCGGCTATCAGGATTCCTTTGGAAATAGCGGGCAAAACGGAAAGGTTATGGAAGGAACATGCCCGGCATTTGACACGTACGGGTACGTCGCTGCGGCCGTCGGTACGGAAGAAGAAGCCCAGTTCTCCTTTGGGATTTTCCGCTCTTACATAGAAATCTGTTTCTTTCGGCCTTATTTTCTTGGGTACGTAGGCCTGTGGGTCGAAATCCGGGGTGCGTTTATGCTCTTTGGTGAGTTTTTCTATGCATTGGTCGATGATCCGGAGCGATTGGTAACATTCGAGGAGGCGCACGTAATTGCGGTCCCAGCAGTCGCCTTTGGTGCCCATTTTACCTTCTCCCACGGGTACGTCGAACTCAATTTCGGGGTATACGGAGTACGCATCGGTTTTGCGGAGGTCGTATTTCAGCCCGGAACCGCGCAAGACTGGTCCGCTGCATCCGTAGTTGATGGCCAGGTCAAGGGGCAGCACCCCGACGCGGGCGGTGCGTTGCACAAAGATATGGTTATCAATGATAATCTGTTCGAGTTCGGTAAGTTTGGGCCGTATATAGGAAGAGAACTGGCGGCATTGGTCTTCGAAACCTACGGGCAGGTCGTAAAACAGTCCGCCGATCCAGATATAATTGTAAAGGAGGCGGGCGCCAGACAGCCATTCCAGCATACGGAGGATACTCTCCCGGTCGCGGAAAAGCCACAGGAAAGGCGTAGGGGCGCCGATATCAATGGCATAGGTGCCGATGGCCATGAAATGCGAGGCGAGGCGGTTCAGTTCCGCCACCAGCACACGGATATATTCAATACGTTTGGGAAGGGTACCTTCTATGCCCAGCATCTTTTCCACGCCCATGGCATAGGCATGTTCCGAGTTCATAGACGCGAGGTAGTCGAGGCGGTCCACGTACGGAATCACCTGGTTAAAGGGCATGGATTCCGCGTGTTTTTCGAAGCAGCGGTGCAGGTAGCCCAGGTGGGGGGATACTTCCCGCACCAGCTCACCGTCGGTCACCACTTCCAGGCGGAGTACACCGTGCGTAGACGGATGCTGAGGGCCAAGGTTCAGGATCATCTCCTCTTCGGCAAGCTCTTCCTCTTTAAATTTCAGCGGTTCGGAGTCCGTTAAATATTCCGTCTTATATTTGTATTGAACTTTTTGCATCGTTGCAAATTTAGTTTAAAACCTTACGAAATGCATGAAATAGAACCTTTTTATAATTGGAATCGCTATTATCTTCCCTACCGGGATAAGAAAAGTCCGTTTTACGGAAAAGAGGCGTCTGAGGTATATGAAAACGCGGTTTACGGGTATGTGATTCATCCCGATTGGGACTTTATAGGATCGGAAACGCTGTATGTAAAACTTTTAATGGTAAATTACCAGCTGAAATACGCGGTTATTGAGCTTTTCGGGGAGTGGAACGATACCCTGCACAATGATATCATGTACCTCAAGAGGGGGGTAATCGACAAATTGCTGAAGAACGGTATCCGTCGGTTTATCCTGGTAGGAGAGAACCTTTTTCAGTTTCACGGCGGGGAAGACGATTACTACCAGGAATGGTTTGAAGACGTGGAAGACGGATGGATCGCCCTCCTGAACCTGCGTAAGTTTGTACAGGAAGAAATAGAGAAATACAGACTTGATTATTATTTGCACCTGGGCGGTACTTTGCAGATGGAAAACTGGAGGACGCTGAAGCCCGATGTGTTCTTTTCCCTGGTGTCGTTGCTGATTCGGAGGAGGCTGGTTTGAGTGAGGTGTTAGATGTTAGATATTAGATGTTAGACATTAGATGTTAGACGTTAGATATTAGATGTTAGAGATTAGATATTAGATGAGATGAATAAACAATTTATAAACTACTTATTTGAGAAGCACCAGAATGTGCCGGATATTCCCCCCTCGAAGACCATTACAGGGTGGGCGCTGAAAGTATTTAACCTGCTGTTTCCCGAGCGCTCGAAAGATTTTTTCAGGAGCGTAGACGAGGTGGAAGGGGAGTTCTGGAATATTGGGGATGAGTTGAAGTCCATTCTCGAAGCCACCGCCGAATGCAGGGGAGAAGACGCAGGCAAGAAATCCGCGCTTTTTGTGGAGGAGATTCCCGAGTTATACCGTATGCTTTCTACAGACCTGGAGTCTATTCTGAGCGGTGACCCCGCGGCCCGGTCTAAATTTGAGGTGGTGCGGGTGTACCCGGGCTTTTTCGCTATCTTTTTCTACCGCCTGGCGCATATTCTGCATCGTTTGGAGATCAGTTATATTCCCCGGATCCTCACCGAATACGCGCATTCCCGCACCGGTATTGATATTCATCCCGGAGCCCGTATCGGCGAGCATTTTTATATTGACCACGGCACGGGCATTGTGATTGGGGAGACCACGGAAATCGGTCGGAACGTAAAAATCTACCAGGGCGTAACCCTGGGCGCACTTTTTGTGGAGAAATACATGGCGAATACCAAACGCCACCCTACCGTAGAAGACAACGTGATCATTTATGCCGGGGCCACCCTTTTAGGCGGGAAGACGGTGATCGGGGAAAACAGCGTGATCGGCGGAAATGTGTGGCTGACCCGAAGCGTTCCGGCAAATTCTACCGTTTACCACAAGCCGGAAATCCAGGTGATCAACAATGAAAACAGCATTTAAGTGTTAATCAACTACGAGGAATACCGGGCCATGTTCGAGGTGGAAGATCGGATGTGGTGGTATAAAACCCTGCACGACAGGGTTCTGGAAGAGATTAAAACGTATTCGTCCGACTACCGGAACCTGCACGTGCTGGATGCGGGTTGCGGTACAGGCGGACTGCTTACCCGCCTGGCTTCGGAGGGAATAACCCGAACCGAGGGCTTTGATTACAACGAACACGCGGTGGGATTTTCCCAAAGCCGGGGGTTGGCTGTGCGACGCGAAACCATAACCAACTTTTCTTACCCCCCGGAAACCTTCGATGTGGTGGTGTCAGACGATGTGCTGTACCAGCTGGACGACGCGGAGATCCAAAGCGCCCTGGCCTGTATTTACCGTGTGTTGAAACCGGGAGGTATTTTCATTACCAACAACAATGCATTTGGGGTTTTCAGGGGTATTCACGACATCGCAGTAGGGAGCAAAAGACGTTTTGTGAAGGCGGATTTCGATCGTTTTCTGTCGGCATTCTCCGATTTTCGTATCCACAAAGCTACTTACTGGTCTTTGCTTCTGTCGCCTTTGATCCTGTCGGCCCGCCTGGTTCAGCGGGTACAGCTGGGGCTGGGACTGGTCAGGCCGGAAGCGGTGCGGTCGGATGTTTCCCTGCCTTCCCCAGGGGTGAACGGGTTTCTATACCGGGTTTGTACCCTGGAAAGACGGTGCTTGAAGCGCTCGCCTTTCGGAAGTTCTCTATTTTTAGTGATCAGGAAAAGCGATGTATGATAATAAGCCGTAATTTTGCGCTTTGTTTGAAAAATTGATTATGAGTGTAAGAGTGAGATTTGCGCCCAGTCCTACCGGGCCCCTGCATATCGGCGGTGTACGTACCGCCTTGTATAATTATCTTTTTGCCCGGAAAATGGGTGGGAAGATGCTGTTGAGAATAGAAGATACCGACCAGACCCGCCTGGTGCCGGGCGCGCAGGCATACATCCTGGAAGCCCTGGAATGGATGGGGATTACGATTGATGAAGGCGTAGGCGCGGGCGGTGAGCTTGGGCCTTACGTGCAGTCGGAAAGAAAGGAAATCTACGCCGGTTATGCCCAGGAGCTGTTAGACAAAGGACAGGCCTATTATGCGTTTGACACCCCGGAGGAGCTGGACCGGATGCGGAAAGAGCTGGAAGAGGCCAAAGTGGATAATATTTCTTACAATGCCTTTACCCGGATGAAGATGAAGAATTCCATCACGTTGGGGGCCGATGAGGTGCAGGCGCGGATAGCGGCCGGGGAACCGTACGTGATTCGCCTGAAAGTACCCCTGAAAGACGAGGTGCGTTTTAAAGACCTGGTTCGGGGATGGGTGTCTGTACATTCTTCTACCATTGACGATAAGATCCTGATGAAGTCGGACGGGATGCCGACCTATCACCTGGCGAATATTGTGGACGATCACCTCATGGAGATTACCCATGTGATCCGGGGGGAAGAGTGGTTGCCCTCGGCACCTCTGCATATCCTGCTGTATAAGGCGTTTGGATGGAGTGCGCCGGAATTTGCGCATTTGCCCCTGCTCTTGAAACCGGAAGGAAACGGGAAGTTGAGCAAACGCGACGGGTTGCTGGGTGATTTTCCGGTGTTTCCGCTGCAGTGGAAAGATCCGGGGAGCGGCGAAGTTTCCCGGGGATTCCGGGAAGACGGGTATTATCCTGAAGCCGTGATGAATTTTCTGGCCCTGCTGGGCTGGAATCCGGGCAACGACCAGGAGCTAATGGATGCGGATGAGCTGATCAGTCTGTTTGATATTCATAATATTCAGAAGGCGGGCGCGCGTTTTGATGTGCAAAAAGCCAAATGGTTTAACCAGCAATACCTAAGGAAGCGGGACAATGAAACGCTGGCGGCGGAACTGGACGGGGAGATTGCTAACCCGGCGCTTTCCGCGAAAATAGTGGAGCTGATGAAAGATCGGGTGGATTTCGTGCGGGAAATGAAGGTGCCTTTCCTGTTTGCGGCGCCGGAGGAATACGATGCAGAAGTGGCAGCCAAGAAGTGGGACGACCTGGCGCGGGCGGCCATGCCGGTCATTGTCGCCACGCTTTCCGGACTGGAAAATTTCACATCCCAGGATATTCACGACGCGATTTTCGGCGCCCTGGAGGCGGCCGGCATCAAGCCCGGCAAGGTTATGCAGGCGCTTCGCCTGGCGGTGACCGGAGAAGGAAAAGGCCCTGACCTCATGCTCGTTATGGAAATTCTGGGGAAGGGGGAGACGGTGCGTAGGATCAGCAGGGCCGTTACTGCCCTGGGTTAATTTAGGAGACTCCATTAATTATTTTAAAGACCGCACGGATAAAACTAGTAATCCGTGCGGTCTTTAAATAATGGTTATCGTTTCAACGGCACATCCCGGTTGATTTGTTTGATATCCACTTCTGTATATTGGGAGTTGCCCAGCAGGTGTTCTGAAAAGTAATCTGCCATCTTCCAGAAGAAGTATTCCGTCATATTCCCGAAACCGTGGCGTTGACCGGGTAGGATTACAAACTCAAAACGTTTATTGGCTTTGATCAGTGCTTCTGCCATCCGGATGGTATTGGCGGGGTGTACGTTATTATCGATATCACCGGTGGAGAGCATCAGTTTACCTTTCAGGTTTTTGGCCAGCTCGGTATTTTTATCGATAAGGTAGGAAAAGGTGGTATCGCCTTTGGCACTGACTTTCTCGGTAACGCCGTGGTGTCTTTCGCTCCACCACCGGTTATAGATATTGTTTTCGTGGTTACCGGCACTGGACACCGCCACTTTGAAGAAATCAGGATATACCAGCATGGCCGCTGTAGACATAAAACCACCACCGGAGTGGCCATGGATACCTACCCGATCAATATCAATGAAGGAGTGTCTGGCAGCCAGCTGTTCTATGGTTACTTTTTTGTCTTCCAAACCGTAATCCCGCAGGTTGCCATAACCGTAGGTATGGTACCATTTGGAACGGGCCGGGTGGCCGCCGCGGTTTCCTATCGTCACCACAATAAAGCCCAGTTGCGCCAGGCGGTCGGTGCGGTCAAGGCTCCGACCGAACGATTTATTGACTGCCTCCGTTTGCGGACCGGGATAGACGTATTCAATGATGGGATATACCCGCGTAGAATCAAAATCAAAAGGCTTGTACATCACACCGTAGAGGTCCGTTACACCGTCTCCGGCTTTCACTTTAAACGGCTCAGGGAATTTATAACCTGCTGCAAACAGCTGGGACAGGTCGGCTTCTTCCAGTTTCAACAGAAGCGTTCCTTTGGCGTCATACAGCTCGGAAACCGGCACGGTATTTACCCGTGAAGAGTTATTGATGAAATAGCGGCCGCTTTCACTTACAGAAACCTGGTGATCGAAGTTTCCTTTGTTCAGCAGTTTGGGTTCACCGCCTGCCAGGCTTACCGCATAATGGTGGAGGTAATACGGGTCTTCACCTGCTTCTTTTCCGTTGGCGGTAAAGGTAATGGTTTGGGTTTTCGCATCATACCCGGTCACGTCTTCACAGTTGTATTCACCGGAGGTAAGCTGTCTTACCAGGCTGCCATCCGCATTGTAGAGATAGAAATGCCCCCATCCGTCGCGTTGCGACCAGTGGATAAGCTGCTTTCCATCATTCACGAGGTAAGGTTTTTTAACATCAAGATACACGTTTGAACGCTCGCTCACCACATTTTTAACGGTGCCGTCAATGTTAGCAGTAAGTACATCGATTCTTTTCAGGTCACGGCTGGAACGGGCGAGGTAAAAAGTTTGATTATCGCCGAGCCAGTAACTGATATAATGCTTTCCGGTATAGCTTGATTTGGTGCGGTCTTTCCAGAAAACGCTTACGGTTTGGTTTTTAAATGCAGGCAAATGAATCTGCTTTGAAGCCAGGGTTTCGGCGTTGAACAGGTGCAGTTCTATTTCGGTGGAGTCGCTTTCTCCCGGCATCTGGTATTTATAGGTCTCCAGGGTAGGCCGTTTACCGCCCACATTGTTAATCACCCACATGGGACTGAGGTGGCGGTTGTCTTTGCGGGTCACTACAAAGTGTTTCCCGTCAGGCGACCAGCTCAGGCGTACTCCTTTTCTTTTTTTGAGTTCTTCGTCTTCTTTTTCATCGCCGGTAGTGGTACTGTACTGGTCACCGCCCCAGGCATAATACTGGATCCCGTCTTTGGTGATCTGATGTTCTACAATGGTACTGTCTTTGTCGTCTTTGATCGCCTTTTCAAAGTTGGCTCTGTCCATCCAGTAGAGGTTGTAGTCGCGCGCAAAGAAAACCCGCATGGTATCCGGTGAATAAGACGCCCACATGGGTCTTGGTTTTTCTTTCAGAGAATCGGCCAGCTCTTTTACCTGGCGGGTGGCCAGGTCGTATTCAAGAAAGAATACTTTTTTCTTAAGCGTATCTGACTTTACTTTCAGTTTAGCGATCTCGTCTTTGGATTTGAGGGTATCTTTCGTGCTTTTGACTTCGAAACGGATCCTCTTTTCATCGTCGGTAAATTGGAGTTTTTCTATTTCGAGATGCTGTGCATCGAAAGGATTCTTCACTATGCGGGTGATCTGGCGGGCCAGGTCGGCATTATCAAAGAGCGGTTGTTTTGAACGGGTGGAAGGGTCTACCAGGTACCAGCGTTTCCCGGATGAAGTTTGGTATTCGTACCAAAACCGGTCGGAATGGTTAATCCAGTTGGGCCGTACTTCCGTAGAAAAAATCTTGGTCCGGAGTTTTGCAGGAGAGAACTGAGCGGCGAGGTCATAATTGGGTTCGGGCTGTTTTTTTTTCTGAGCGGGCGCTTCAAAGCAGCACACTATCGCAGCCAATAGTAATAGTTTTCGCATTGATAATTTTTTTTATAATTATTTGGCGAAAATATTGATAAATGCTGATTATTTGGCTCTAAAGGCGATTTTTTTATCTTTCGTATCGGTTTTTCCGTTCCGAATTGGTACCGTTAAATAAAAATGCGGGTTTTTATAGGGAGTATTAAAACTAATTGTTATAATTTAGAACCAAGATTAATGCGGTGTTATCCTATAATATTTAAAACTTTAATGTCATGAAAGAAAAAGTAGGGGTTGTTTTGGTATTGCTTCTTTTAATTTTGGGAATTATGGGAATGTAATTTTCCGGAAGCAAAGAGGGTTTAGTTAGAACTTAACGCCACGGATGTATGAATTGCCTATATTAAATTCGTGCATTCGTGGCAATTTTTTTTCACATGCTTTTTGTACCTGTTTCCAGTAGTCTTTCCAGGCGGATGATCATGTCTTCTTTTTCCCGCAGCATACGTTCATAAAGTTGTATTTTTTCTTCATGAAGCTGGGTCAGTTTTTCCAGGGGATGAATCACGGGTTGGTAATTAAAGAGGGCGTTTCCGGAGGCCTGATCATGGTTACTCACGGTGTTGGCAATGATCGTAATGGCCTTCTCCTCATCAAAATTCCGGATGGCCGCGTCAGGGATTTTCAGCGCTTGTGACACCTTATAAAGCAATTCCGGCTCGAGTACGGCTTTCTTTTCCAGTAAAGACACCTTTTTCTGGTTCCAGTCTTCTCCCAGCTCGATAGCCAGGGCTTCCTGTTTAATGCCCAGCATTTCGCGGAACCGCCTCACATTTTGCCCTTCGTGAATCTTGTGTTTCATAACTTTCGTCTGTTAACAAATTTTAGTGATATTACTTTACTGTAAAGGTAGATAATTTATCCCGAAAATTAACTTATTTATCCCTTAATACGGATAGGATATCCCTTTACGCTGTGCTTTTTTTGTGCAAATTCAACACATTCCTCACAAAACATTCGTCGTCCGGATGCACTTGTGATCAAGATACCTGTATTTACTAAAGCCTTACAAGTAGAAATTGCCATGGAGAAACTTATCCTCACCAAAAGAATTCAGCTCCTTATCGATTGCAAGGATAAGGAAGAACTCAAAATGTATCATGACCGGCTGTATAGTCTTCAGCGCATGACTTGCAGGGCTGGAAATATGCTGTACACGCACTTGTTTGTACAAGACCGTCTGAAAGATCTTCTCTATCTTACCGCAGACACGAAGGTGAAACTGGCCGATGCTACCAAAGACCAGGAAGGAATTTTGACCACTTCGCACAGGAACGCGGGTTACCGTACCCTCAGCGCGCATTTTCTGAAAGTTCTTCCCTCTTCTACATTGAGTAACCTGAACCAGGCCGCCTACCGTACCTATAAAAATTACCGGGACGAGTATTGGGAAGGAGAAAGATCGCTCCCCAACTTCAGGAAAAACCTTCCCGTTCCTTTCAGTCCGCGGGACTTCCGTCTACAGGAAGAAGAGAAATGGTTTACGTTTACTCTTTTTAAAATTCCCTTTCGCACTTACCTGGGGCGCGACCGGTCGGGAACGCGGCAAGTGATGAGAAAAATAGCGAGCGGTGAAATACCGCTTTGTCAGAGTGCCATACAGGTGAAGAACAACAAAATTTACCTGCTGGCCAGCCTGGAGGTAGAGAGAGCGGCTGTGAAGCCCGATCCTTCGGTCATCGCCGAGGTGTCACTTTCTATAGCATGTCCGCTGCTCGTGAAAATAGGGGAGGAAGAGCTGGAAATCGGTAACCCCGAAGAGTTCTTGTATCGCCGTCTTTCTATACAGGCTGCCCGTCGGCGCAGGCAGATCGCCACCACCTGGAATGCGGGGGGAAGAGGGAGAAAAAAGAAATTCAAAAGCCTCCAAAATTTCAGTGAAAAGGAAAAAAACTATATCGAGTCACGCCTTCACTTGTACAGTAGGCGGCTGATTGACCATTGTGTACGCCGGGGCGCGGGCGCCATCCGTCTGGTCAGGCAGTCGGCTAAAGAAGAACAGGCCAAGGCCGACCCCATGCTGTTGCGAAACTGGAGTTACTACGGACTTAAATCCAAGATTGCCTACAAAGCAAAACTGGCCAATATCCGGGTCTTCGAAGAGTAATAAAGATACGCTGGATTAGTTAGAATGAGGCGGTCCGCACCGCCGCGGGTTGAGGTCACTGGCACTCAATAAGCAGGAAAGCCTGCATGCGGCTAAGGCGTGAGAAAACAAGTTGCATTGCGCGCATGTTTGAAAATGTCAGAAAATCGAAAGCCCCCGTTCGCCTTAATAGCAGGCGGCTGGGGGCTTTTCGTGAACCCACTGGTACAGAACTCGAACTCTTTATTGGAAGATTTAAGGCGATTGAACCAATTGAAAGACACCT
>JBEBRS010000074.1:0-12998 GCA_040394705.1 Leadbetterella byssophila | reverse complement strand
GAGTAGTGAGTAGTGAGTTAAAATTAAGTACGATGAAAAAGTTTCTGTTTCTTGTAATTTTATTCGGACCACCTGCTGAAACCAAGGGACAGGGATCCATTCTGCAACGCTACCTCGAAGAAGGCCTAGCCAGCAACCTGGCCCTCCGGCAACAAAACCTTGAGATAGAAAAAGCCTTAAAGGGGATAGAGATCGCCCGAACAAACTACTTTCCACAAGTCACCTTTGCACCCACCTATTCCGTAGCCTTCGGGGGCCGGAAGATCCAGATTCCGATCGGCGACCTCCTCAACCCGGTGTACAGCACCCTGAACGAACTAACCGGCAGCAGCGCCTTTCCCCAGGTAGAAAATGCCAGCGAACAGTTGGCCCCCATGAACTTCCACGACACCAAACTGGAGATCAAAGTGCCGCTTTTCAATACCGACATCCGCTACAACGTAGCTCTCCAAAAAGACTTGCTGGTCACCGAAGAAGCCAAAAGGAAGTTCCTGGAGTATGAACTTCGCCACGCCATAGAAGCCGCCTACTACCAATATCTCCAAAGCCTGGAGGCCGTCAGAATCTACGAAAATTCAGAAAAATTACTAGGCAACTACCTGGCCTTGAACCAAAAACTGGTGCAGCACGAAGAAGCCCTGAAAGATGCGATACTCTCCTCCGAATACGAGCTGAGCCGGGTACAACAGGAGAAGGCTGACGCCGAAAAGAACAGCGACGTGGCCCGGGCCTATTTCAATTTTCTCCTGAACCGGAACCTGGAAGAGCCCGTACAGGCCGACACCGCCGTCTTTCGCTCTCTGCCGGTGGTGATGCCCCTACACGAATATACAGAAAACGCCTTCCGGAGCCGACCGGAGTTTGAGCAGCTGAATGCCGGGCTGAAAACCACTCAGACCCTCCTTCAGATGCAGGAGAAAAACGCCCTCCTGCCCCAGGTGTTCTTCGGCGCCAATACCGGCTTCCAGGGCTTTGGTTACACGTTCCGCGACCAGGCCTATATGGTAGGACAAATAGGACTGAACTGGCCCTTGTTTCATGCAGGGGAAAAGAAAATGAAAATACAGCAAACCCGCATTTCGGGGGAAATCCTGAAAACCAAAACCGAGGAAGCCCGGAAGCAGGTAGAAATGCAGATTTACCGGAATTACCGGGAGCTGGAAACGGCCCTCAGCGCCCTACAAAGCAAGGAGCGCGATCAGGCCAGAACCCAAAAGATCTTTGAACTGGTGAACAGTCGATATAAAAACGGGGCAGCCATACCCATGGAAGTCCAGAAAGCACAAAACGATCTCCTCCTTTCTGAACTCTCACATTCCCTGGGCCGGCTGGAGACATGGCTGAAATACGCAGAACTGAAGAAAGCAGCAGGATATTGACGATAAATAAAGCCGTTAAATACAAAATTTTATACCGATGAAATAGACATAAGCATTCAGCTATCAGAAAACCGGCACACCAAGCGGTGCGCCGCCCGGAGGAGCGCCTCCCGCCGCCAATGTATAAGCGAAGCGTCGCGGGGCGGCCTTCCGCCCGGCTGACTGCTGAAAGCTGAAGGCTGAAAGCAAATTTTTATACAGATGAAAATGATATTTTTAGGAATCGTCCTCCTCGCATGGGGGTGCAGCCCTCAAAAGGAGACCCGGGAAGAAGCCCCCGACAAAGTGGCTCTAGCCGTGAAGACCTCCACGGTAGAAAACCATACTTTCCATGAAACGGTGAGCTCATCGGGCATGCTCACGTCGAAGTCGGAGATAAAACTGGCCTTTAAAACCGGCGGAATGATCCGGAAATCGTACGTCAGCGAAGGACAGTACGTAAAAGCCGGCCAACTCCTGGCCGAGCTGGACCTCTCCGAGATCGAAGCCCAGGTAAACCAGGCGCGTATCGGGTTTGAAAAAGCCAAACGCGACTACGAACGGGCAGAAAGCCTTCACCGGGAAGAAGCCGTAACCCGAACCACGCTGAACGATGCCAAAAGCGGCCTCGATGTAGCTACCCAAACCCTGAATGCGGCCGAATTCAACCAGAAACTCTCCCGTATCTATGCTCCCGTATCCGGACGGATCCTGATGAAGCTGGCCGAACAGGGCGAACTTATCGGTCCCTTTTCACCCATGTTTATCCTGGGTACCGGTGAACAGGCATACGTAGTGAATGTAGGCCTGACCGACCGCGACATCGTAAAGATTTCCCTGGGCGACAAAGCCGAAGTGACCCTCGATGCCTACCCCGGAGAAACGTTTGAAGGGAAAGTGACGCAGATTGCCCAGATGATCACGCCTTCTACCGGCACCTACGGCATAGAAGTGGAAATAGGCGCCCGGGGCAAAAAGCTCATTTCAGGCTTTGTGGCCCGCGTAACCCTGCACACCGGCAAAGCCACGTCTACCCTGGCCGTACCGGTAGAAGCCCTGGTAAATGCCCACGGCAAGCAAGCCGACATTTACCTGTATTCGGAAGGGAAAGCGTTCAAAAGAGGCATTACCATAGGCCCTGTCTACGGAAACTATGTAGCCGTTACCGAAGGCCTTCAGGCCGGCGACCCCGTCATTACCAGCGGCAGCGGATTTGTTTCAGACGGGGATCCGGTAAGCACGAATAATCTATGAGTAGCTATGAGCTATGAGCTATGAGCTATAGGAAAAAGGCCAAAGCGTGTGTGGCGGTTCCCGCCAATGAAAAAACTCAATACTCATAGCTCTATACTCATAGCTAAAAACCAAACACCATGAAGATCACAGAATTTTCGGTCAAAAACCACCAGTTCACCATCATCATCTTTGTGATGATCATGGCATTGGGCATCACCTCCCTGCTCAATATGCCCAAAGCCGAAGATCCGGCCATGCGGGCTACCTTTAACTCCATCATTGTGGTCTATCCCGGCACCAGCCCGGAAGACATGGAAGAGCTGGTAGTAGACCCCATCGAAGACAAAATAGCCTCCCTGGGCGAAATCAAAAAAATGGTTTCTTATGCCGCTGACGGAGTGGCCAGCGTGGTGGTCGAATTTGATTTCCGGGCTGACGAAAAAGAGAAAAATAACGAAGTCCTTCGGGAAATTAACGCCTTGCGCACCAAACTTCCCCAAGACATTTATTCCATTGATGTAGTCAAAGTAACCCCCGAAACCGTCAATATCATCCAGTGCGCCCTACTCTCCGAATCGGCCTCTTTTTACGAACTTAACCAACAAGCCGAAGCCCTTAAAGACCAACTCAAAAAGGTCAAGGGCATCAAGGATATCGACATTCACGCCGTGCCGAACCGCCAGGTGAGAATTGACCTGAACACCGACCGCCTCGCCCGCTTTAACATTCCGCTGGCCCGACTCATGCAGATCATCCAGTCGGAAAACATGAACATCCCGGCGGGGGCTATCGAGATCGGCAACCGCCGCATCAATGTGAAAACCTCGGGCGCCTATAACTCTCTTGACGAAATCCGGAATACCGTGGTCAGCTCTTCCGGGCAGAACATCACCTACCTGAAAGACGTAGCGGAAGTGTACTACGACTACGAAGAAAACAATTACCTGGCCCGCCTCAACGGCCAAAGAGGAATCTTCCTCACCGCAAGCCAGAAATACGGCACCAACATTTTCGAGATCGATTCCAAAATCAGTCCTATTATCGAATCTTTCTCCGAAACGCTACCCCCCAATATCGCCCTTGAAAAGAGCTTTGATCAGGCCAAAAGTGTATCGAAACGACTCCTGGGACTGGCCCGCGACTTCGGCATTGCCATTCTCCTCGTGCTGATTACCCTGATTCCCCTGGGTATCCGGGCCTCTGTCATCGTGATGATCTCCATTCCTCTGTCTTTGGCCATAGGCCTGGCGGGAATCGACCTCATGGGATATTCCATCAACCAGCTGTCGGTAGTGGGCCTCATTATTTCCCTGGGCCTCCTGGTAGACGACTCCATTGTGGTGGTGGAAAACATTTCCCGTTACCTGCGCGAAGGCTATTCCCGGAAAGAGGCCGCCATAGAAGGCACCAAGCAGATCTCCATGGCGGTACTGGGCTGTACGGCCACGCTTATACTGGCCTTTCTACCCCTTACTTTCCTGCCCGAAGCCTCCGGTGACTTCATTCGCAGCCTCCCCATGGCCGTGATTACCACGGTGCTGGCTTCTCTGTTTGTTTCCCTCACCATCGTACCTTTCCTGGCCAGCCTGCTGATGCCCCGGGAGGAAAAAGAACACGGGAATATCGTACTGCAATACATGAACAAAGCCATTGACGGTTCGTATCAGAAAATACTGCACTGGTCCCTGCTAAACCCGTTCAAAACCCTGGCGGTGGCAATACTCCTCTTTAGCGGAAGTCTCTTGCTGATCCGGGTGATCGGCATCACAGTCTTCCCGAAATCGGAGAAACCCCAGTTCCTGATCAATATTGAAACGCCCCTGGGTACCTCGCTCTCCGAGACCGACCAGGCCGTACAGTACACCGAAAACCTGCTTGCCCAGAGTCCGCTGGTGAAAAACTACGCAGCCAATATCGGCAAAGACAATCCACGTATCTACTACAACGTGGTTCCCCGCGGCGGTACCGCTACCAATTACGCCCAGATTTTTGTACAGCTACAGGAAGGCACAGAAGTGCCTGAACGCACGCACTACATCAATGAACTCAGAGAAAAGCTCAATCTCTATCCCGGCGCCCGCATCAAAGCCCTGGAGTTTGAACAGGGCGCGCCCGTAGAAGCCCCGCTGACTACGAGAATCTTTGGCGAAAACCTGGACTCCCTGAAAGTACTGGCCGACCGGGTAGAAAAGCTGTACAAAGACACGGAAGGCACCATTTATGTCAACAACCCCATCAGCAACAAATCTACCGACCTCCGGGTCAGGGTCAATACCGATAAGGCCGGTTTACTGGGCATTCCTACCCTGGAGGTCGACCGGCACATTCGTATGGCCGTCTCCGGCTTCCCCCTGGGTAATTTCCGGGATGAAAACGGGGAGAATAACGAGATCGTTCTTTCCCTGCCCCGGGGAAAAACCGTGAGCGCGGAGGTATTTGACAAAATTTATATTCCTGCCGGAAACGGAGCCCAGATTCCCCTCTCCCAACTGGCCACCATTGAATTTGAAAGTTCAGCCAACCGGATTCAGCACTACAACCAGGAGAGGTACACCTCTGTTTCTTCCTTTGTAGAAGAAGGTTTTACCACCGCCGAAACCCTGAAAAAGTTCAATGAAAAATTAACCGAAATGAAGTTTCCTTCAGGCTACAGCTATGAGCTGGCGGGGGAAGAAGAGCAGAAAGCAGAAACCTTCGGCGGACTAGGAACCATCATCATCATCACCATTTTCGGTATTCTGGCCGTACTGATCCTCGAATTCAGAACCTTTAAATCTTCCTTTATCGTCTTGTCTGTCATTCCCCTCGGCGTCATCGGCGCCGTGAGCATACTTTTCCTGACCGGCAATACCATGTCGTTTACCGCCGTGGTCGGCATCATCGCCCTGGCAGGTATTGAGGTAAAAAACTCCATTTTGCTGGTAGATTACACCAATTATCTCCGGAAAGAAGAAAATATGAGCATTGATGAGGCCATAGAAAAGGCGGGTAAAACACGATTTATCCCCATCGTTTTAACCACTTTGACGGCTATTGGCGGGCTAATGCCCCTGGTACTGGAGCATTCCCCGCTCTATTCGCCCCTGGCCCTGGTGATCATCGGCGGACTGATCTCCTCTCTGGTGTTGACGCGCATTGTAACTCCCGTGATGTATAAGCTGTTGCCACCCAAAGTTTAATGTGTATATTTACGGACAATTCAACCTGACAAAGCAGTTATGAACGCGATCCGGAATTTTACAAAAACGGCTTTTTTAATCTTGCCCCTGCTGGTCACTTGCGGTCCTGCTAAAAATACTGGTCCGGAAGATTACACCTTTAGCATCGACCCCACATGGGCAGATGAATTTAACTACGAGGGCTTGCCGGATGCCAAAAAATGGGGTTATGATGTGGGTTCTCCTAACAACGGCTGGGGCAATAATGAACTTCAATATTATACGGAGGCGGAGCCACAGAATGTCAATGTATCCGGCGGAACCCTCAAGATCACCGCACGGAAAGAAAACAAGGAGGGATTAAATTACACCTCTACCCGGCTGGTCAGCAAGGGCAAAGGTGATTTTCTCTACGGCAGGTTTGAAGTCAGGGCCAAGGCGCCGGCCGGCCGCGGCACCTGGCCGGCGGTATGGATGCTGCCCACCGACTGGGCCTATGGGGGATGGCCCTCCTCCGGGGAGATTGATATCCTGGAGCATGTAGGCTACGACCCCGATGTGGTGCATATCAGCGTACACACCAAAGATTACCACCACTCTATAGGCACCCAAAAGACCGCCACCCGGAAAATAGAAAATGTCACGACCGATTTTCAGGTATACCGCATAGACTGGACACCCGATTACATCAGCGGCTACGTCAATGATGTCCGCATCTTTCATTTCACAAATGAGAATCGGGGTTTTGCAGCCTGGCCATTCGATAAAAAATTTCACTGGCTCATTAACCTGGCCGTGGGCGGAAACTGGGGCGGACAAAAAGGCATAGATGACACCGCCTTCCCGGCCGTATTTGAAGTAGACTACGTGCGGGTGTATGACCTGGTAAGGTAATTACAAGAAATTTCAGTAATTTTGGTTTCTTAATAGACAACTATGCATCTGGACTTTCGGGGAAAGGGCTATGCCTTTATTTTTGGCTTGTCATGCCTGCTCATCTTTACGCTAGCCCTGGTAAATAACGGGTACGCCAATGACGACCATTTTACGGTAATTGAGCTGATCTCCCGGTTCGGATTCCTCCCCAAGTCTACCCAATGCTGGCAATGTTATCATCCTAAGCTGTATCACTTCCTGGTGGCTCAAATCTGGAATATACTGGGCATTACCTCCCCGTATTACCAGCATATTTCCGCCCAGATTTTCAGCGCCCTTTGCGGCTCCGCCACCGTTTACCTGTTCCTGAAATTTATCCGCCCGCTGAATTTCCCGGAAACACTTAAACTTATTGTTTTTGCGTTCTTCGCCCTGAACCCCCGTCTCATCGCCATTTCGGCTCAGGCCTCGAACGATGCCCTGGTGATCTTCCTGGGTACGGCTAACCTGTACGCGGTACTTCGTATGTTCAGGTCGCCCTCCCTCAAGTACGCCCTGATAGTGATTGCCTCCCTGGTGCTGGGCGCTATGGCAAAACTGAACTTCGGTGTCTTTTTCATCGCTACCCTGATTGTGATGGCGGTACTGGCACTGCTTCACCGCAACTACAGCCTTTCCCTGAAAAAAGGATACCTGGGTACGGCTCTCGTGGGTTTTTTACTCAGCGCCGTTACCTTTCTTTCTTTTAACGGGTATATCCGTGATTACAAAGAAAACGGCAAGCTGTTTACCTACAACACCCCCACCTATGAACTGCCTCATCTGTATAATTTAGACCCGGTGTATATTCCCGGTATCCGATCCATTTATTCGGGGTATTTCAAGTTCCATTATTTTGACCTCATCCGCAACCCCCATTTGTCTTATACGGGTGAACTCCGGTTTCAGCACATACATTCTCATTTCTCCCAGCTGTACGGGCACTTCTATTTCCTTGGATTTGATAACTGGCCTGTGCAGTGGCAAACCGACAGCCGGGTAGTGACCGCCACAGGTAAAGTTTCCCTGGCCGTGGGTATCTTTCCTACCCTCCTCTTGTTTATCGGCCTTTTCCTCACTTTCCGGAATGTTTTTAAAGGCAGAGAGAACCTGAAAAAGGACGAATCCTGGGTCTACCTGCTGTATATCGCAGGTTTCCTGGGTTTTTCCGTCCTTTTTTCCCTCATCGGCCGCACCTTCGTATTCATGAAAGCCATTTACATTTTCCCGGGATTGCTCGCCACGATAGCGCCTTTTCTGCTTGGAAATGCAGCGGTCATGAAGAACAAAACCATTACCCGGGCCCTGTACGGTTTTTATATTTTCCTGTTCGTACTGTATCTGATTCCGGTGGTTCACCTGATTGTTCTGCTGGCCGGGAGGCTGTGATCAATCCTAAGAGCCTTTTTATTTTTTCAAATTCAGCAGCAAATTCTGATCCGGTTTGCCCACGATGATCGTGTTATTGGTTCCGTAGGGACTCACCCCTTTTTCTGCCCAGGTTCTGTCGGTTTCTGCACGGTACAGTTCCAGCATTTTGGGTTGAGACAGGGCCTCTTTGGTTTTCGCTTCCAGGAGGGCCGCTTCGTAGTCGCCCTGCGCACGGGCCACTTTTTCCTTGTTTTCTGCTACGGCCCGCTTGGCCCTGAACTCAAACTCTTCCGCTTCCTGGATAGCCTTGGTTTTCCCTTCAATGGATTTCTGAAGCGACTCGGGCGGCAGGATATTGGTACGAAGCTGGGTCACCTCGAAATATTTTCCTACACGTTTGTTGACTTCCAGCCCGATCTGCTGCTCAAAAGCCTCGCGGTGGTTGAAGATAGAGTCTACCGCGAAGCGGTTCGAGACATCGTTTACGCCACCCAGAATCGCCGTTTCCAGCCAGGTGGTTTCTACCGCCTTCAGTCCGCCCTGCTTAAAGGTCTGGCGCAATTCTACAAAAAGCTGGTTTGCGTTTTCAGGTTTTACCTTATAGTTAAACGTAGGTTTGATCTTACAGCTGAACCCGCCTTTGACAATCACGCCGAGGGTCTCGTAATGCACGTTCTTCTGATCGGTCTCAATTTCATACACCCGCTCAAAATATTTGTTATAGATCTGGAAGCCCGACACCAGCTTGACCGAGCCTATCCCGCGGTTATCGCCGATCAGCGACTCTTTCAGTCCCACCGCGCCGGCATTGATCCGAACCAGGTCATAGGGCTGAACCAAAATTGCCACAAAAGCAAGCACTGAGCCTACCAGCAGTTTATAGTTCACCTTCAGCCTGCGGTTACCCCCCGCATCATAAATCCACTCAAAAATCTTGAGCCGGGTGGCAAAATGAATAAACAACACCACCGTAATCAGAAGGACAATAAGAAGGAATGTAAACATAATTTATAGTGTTAAAGTGAAAGTTTCTGAATGGTTTTCTATCAAAAATACAATATTTTAAATAAATCACAAGCACAACCGGTTAAACGGTAAAATTTCTATATCATCGGCCCATTTTTGACTTAGAAAGAGTTTAAATAAAGCCCAAACAGTCCTTTTGGACTATTTCCGTTATTAATTGAACTGCTACACCCTTGAAATACTGTAAAATTTGGTTCAATTTTGGGTTCTTGTTTTAAACAAATGCATACTATGGCAAAGAAGACGCTTTTCGACAAAGTTTGGGACAGTCACGTAATTAAGCACGTAGAAGACGGGCCGGACGTTCTGTTTATTGACCGGCATTTTATTCATGAGGTCACCAGCCCGGTGGCTTTTCTCGGATTAGAGACCAGGGGAGTAGGGGTAATGTACCCGTACCGCACCTACGCTACCGCCGACCATAATACGCCTACGGTAAACCAGCATTTACCGGTAGAAGATCCGCTTTCGGCCAACCAGCTCCAGGCCCTGGAAAGCAATACAAAAAAATACGGAATTTCGCATTGGGGCCTGGGACATAATAAAAACGGAATTGTACACGTCGTAGGACCGGAAAACGGCATTACCTTACCGGGCATGACCATTGTGTGCGGAGACTCCCACACTTCTACCCACGGTGCCTTTGGTTGTATCGCCTTCGGTATCGGTACTTCAGAGGTAGAGATGGTGCTGGCCTCGCAATGTATCATGCAGCCCAAGCCTAAGAAAATGCGCATCACCATTAACGGCAAGCTCGGCAAAGCCGTTACGCCCAAAGATGTGGTGCTGTATATCATCTCCCGGATTTCGGCTTCCGGTGCCACCGGTTATTTTGCTGAATACGCCGGAGATGTGTTTGAAAATATGAGTATGGAAGGCCGGATGACGGTCTGCAACATGTCGATTGAAATGGGAGCCCGCGGCGGCATGATCGCCCCGGACGAAACCACCTTCAACTGGCTGAAAGGCCGTGAAAAAGCTCCGAAAGGGACCGATTGGGACCGGTATGTGGAACAATGGAAACAACTGAAAACCGATGAGGGAGCAGAATTTGACCTGGAGCTGAACTATCGGGCAGAAGAAATTGAACCCCAGATTACCTACGGAACCAACCCCGGCCTGGGCATCGGAATCACCCGCAATATCCCGGATCCTTCCGAAGTGAAAGACGGGGAAGCCAGTTATAAAAAATCTTTGAACTACATGGGCTTCAACCACGGCGAAAGCATGCTGGGCAAAGAGGTAGACTACGTTTTCCTGGGAAGTTGCACCAACGGGCGCATCGAAGACTTCCGGGCCTTCGCGTCTATTGTGAAAGGCCGTAAAAAAGCGGAACATATTACCGCCTGGTTAGTCCCCGGTTCACACAATGTGGAAAAACAAATCCGTGAAGAAGGGATTTACGACATCCTGACCGAAGCCGGATTTGAGCTTCGTCAGCCGGGGTGTTCCGCCTGCCTGGCCATGAATGACGACAAGATTCCTTCGGGTAAGCTGGCCGTATCTACTTCTAACCGGAACTTTGAAGGGCGCCAGGGGCCAAACTCCCGGACCCTGCTGGCTTCGCCGCTGGTGGCCGCCGCCGCCGCAGTATCGGGTGTGGTGACGGACCCTCGCCTGCTGCTACAGGACTAAGCCCTGACGGTCCTTTCCCACCGTCACTTATTTTTAGTTTTTCACTTTTAGTTTTTACTTAAAATGGCGTACGATAGCTTTAATATATTAACCTCCTCCTGTGTTCCGCTTCCCCTGGAAAACGTGGATACCGACCAGATTATACCCGCCCGTTTCTTAAAAGCAACCAAACGGGAAGGTTTCGGCGATAATCTCTTCCGCGACTGGCGGTACAACAGCGACGATTCCCCCAAAGAAGATTTTGTACTGAATAACCCTACCTATTCAGGTAAAATCCTGGTAGCAGGCCGGAATTTCGGCTCCGGTTCCAGCCGGGAGCATGCCGCCTGGGCCATTTACGACTACGGCTTCCGCTGTGTAATCTCCAGCTTTTTCGCCGATATCTTTAAAGGAAACTCCCTGAACGTAGGCATTCTTCCCGTGACCATCAGCCCGGAATTCCTCGACAAGATCTTCCAGGCCATTGAAGCGGATCCTGCAACGGAAGTGGAAGTCAATCTTCCCGAACAGAAGGTTACTCTTCTCGTGACTGGTGAAAGCGAACACTTCCAGATCAACGGATATAAGAAAAATAACCTTTTGAACGGTTATGACGATATCGACTACCTCTTATCCCTCAAAGAAGATATCACAGTTTTTGAAAAAACACGAATTTAGCCTCTGACCTCCCGGCATGCCCCCCTGACAACGGCCTGCCGGGAGCTACAGCTATCTAAGCGGATAACAGTATGAGAAAAGTAGAAGTAATGGACACCACGCTCCGCGACGGTGAGCAGACCAGCGGGGTGTCATTTTCCGCTTCCGAAAAATTAACCATTGCCAAACTCCTCCTCCAGGAAGTAAAGGCCGATCGCCTGGAAGTAGCCTCTGCCCGCGTTTCTGAAGGTGAGCTACAGGCGGTAAAAAACATCACCCACTGGGCAAAGGAAAACGGTTTCCTGGATAAAATAGAGGTCCTGACCTTTGTAGACGGCCTGGCCTCTATCCAATGGATGGAAGAGGCCGGCGCCCGCGTGATGAACCTGCTCACCAAAGGCTCACTCAACCACCTGACCCATCAACTGGGGAAAACCCCGGAGCAGCATTTCGCCGATATTGCCCTGGTGATCTCCGAAGCCCAAAAGAGAGGCATTACCGTGAATGTGTACCTCGAAGACTGGAGCAACGGCATGCGCAGTTCCCGCGATTACGTCTTCCTTTTCCTTGATTTCCTTACTCAGCAGGCAGTGAAAAGGGTGCTGCTTCCCGATACCCTGGGCATACTTACCCCCGATGAAACCTATGCCTTCCTCCGGGAAATCATAGACCGTTACCCACAGACCCATTTTGATTTTCACGGACATAACGATTACGACCTGGCCACCGCTAACGTACTGAACGCCCTTAAAGCGGGAGTACACGGCATTCACCTTACGGTAAACGGACTCGGTGAACGCACCGGAAACGCCCCCCTGGCCGGCGTAATAGCCGTAATTAACGATTTCCTGCCGGACGTCACCACATCGGTGGTAGAAAAGTCACTCTACTCCATTTCCAAAATCGTGGAAAGTTTTTCGGGAATACGCATTGCCGAAAACCGGCCCATCGTAGGGGAGAATGTATTTACCCAAACCGCCGGGGTACACGCCGACGGCGACAAGAAGAAAAACCTCTACGTGAGCGACCTGAACCCGGAGCGATTCGGACGAAAAACCTCCTATGCTTTAGGGAAAACGTCAGGGAAGGCGAATATTGAAAAGAACCTCCAGGAACTGGGCATCAAACTGAACGACGAAGACCTGAAGAAGGTGACCGCCCGGATTATCGCCCTCGGCGATCGCAAGGAAAATGTAACGAAAGAAGATCTCCCTTATATCATTTCCGATGTACTGGACAGAAGCGCGGTCACCGAGAATGTGAAGATACTGAACTACGTACTGACCCACTCCCGGGGACTGCAACCGTCTGCTACCCTGCAAATCCAGGTGGCCGGAGAGGTTTTTGAAGAGAATGCCCAGGGAGACGGACAGTACGATGCCTTCATGAACGCCCTCAAGAAGGCTTTCACGAAGAAAGGAATAGAACTTCCGGGCCTCCTGGATTACTCGGTACGTATCCCGCCGGGTGGTAAAACAGATGCCCTCTGTGAAACTATCATTACCTGGAATATAAAGGGAAAAAGCACGAAAACACGAGGCCTGGATTCCGATCAGACCGTGTCAGCAATAGAGGCCACTCAAAAGATGCTGAACCTGATTCATGTAGAATAACCCCGGACTTCAGTCCGGGGAATTAAAAACGAAAAAAAATAACTGAAATG
>JBEBRS010000073.1:0-13100 GCA_040394705.1 Leadbetterella byssophila | reverse complement strand
ACCATTAACCATTATTTAGATCAGTTTCCAACCGGCGCGGTAATCACGGGCCACGTACTGGTTGGCCTCATTGTAATTGGTGATCTTCATGTTCTGGCCGTCCCAGAGCAATTTCTTGCGACCATCAAACTCCAACCATCCTTTATCGTTTTTCTTACCTGCCTGGTAGCTCCGGATGGCCAGGTTACCCATCAGCACCGTTTCGGTCAGGGGACCGGAGTAATCGAAGGAAGAAGTCAGGGCCAGGTGTTCTTTGCTTCCGAAACCGGCCTTGATGGCGTCTGTCCACGATACCTGGTGACCGTATTCCGGCAGGGTTTCGTTTTTGTTCGAAGTCTTATAATCTTTCGGCATGGTCAGTACGTCGCCATTTTTCTTGTACACTTTCGGCTCCAGTCCGTAAGTACCACAGGTCATGATGCCTTTGCTACCGATCATCATTACCCCGTTTTTGCTGCCGGTTTCACCGATAGAATCGTTGGCCGGAATCAGATCCGGGTGGAAAGGACGGATACCGCCATCGGTCCAGATCATTTTAATCGCTTTCTTGTTTTTCTTGGTGGCCGGGAAAGTGACCTGTACGTGCGAAGACGGCGGACATCCCTCCGGAATATACTCCGCGCTCCAGTCTTTGATAAACACTTGTCCTACGCTACACTCTACTTCGGTGGGGTAGCCCAGCTCCAGTACGCGGAAAGGCGGGTCAATCAGGTGACAGCCCATATCGCCGAGGGCGCCGGTACCGAAATTCCACCAGCCTCTCCATTTAAACGGATGGTAAAGCGGGTGATAATCCACGTAATCGGCGGGGCCTACAAACAGATCCCAGTTTTCTTTGCTCATGGTTTCAGGCAGGGCCGGATTACCGGAAGGTACCGGAATACCCTGGGGCCACACCGGACGGTCGGTCCACACGTACACGGTATCTACCGTGCCGATCAGTCCTTTGTTAAACCATTCAATCATTTGCTGCTGTCCCGGATTGGAAGCACCCTGGTTTCCCATTTGTGAAACCAGTTTATACTGACGGGCGGCTTCGGTCAGCTTCCGTGTCTCATATATATTATGGGTAAGCGGTTTTTGCACATACACGTGGCAGCCGTGCTGCATGGCCACCATAGCGGCTACTCCGTGTACGTGGTCAGGCGCCGAGATGGTTACCCCGTCTATTTCCTTCCCCATTTCTTCAAACATTTTCCGGAAGTCGCTATACCTTTTAGCCTTAGGAAACCTTTCCACCGACTTGGCGGCCTGTCCGAAATCCACATCACAAAGGGCTACCACATTGTGGGCACCATTGTTATAGGCATTAAAAATGTCGGATGTTCCCTTTCCTCCTGCCCCGATCGCAGCAAGATTCAGTTTATCGCTGGGTGCAGTGTAGCCTTTTCCCAACACGTGCCGCGGAACAATTAAAAATGATCCGGCCGCCACCAAACCGGTTTTGATAAAGTCTCTCCTGGAATTGTCTGATTTTTGTTCCATAATTTAGATAAGGTTATACGGTTATCGCACGGTACTTCCGCACGATTCTCAATTCGCACGAAATTTATTATATTTTTTAGAATATCGGCTCGTCTATCTGCAATAATATTTACGGGGCCCACATTTCGCATGGAAATCATCGGACCCCGTACTGACTTAATCTGCCTGCTTCAGGTATTCCCTCAACACATATTGCAAAATACCCTCGTTCTTGTAATACTCCAGCTCAATGGCCGAGTCGAAACGGGCTTTTACCTGGAAGTCGGTTACTTTCCCCCCTGGATGCGTCGCTTTTACGTCTAATAACTTATGGGGCACCAGGTCGGTAGCCAGGCCGGTGATGGAATAGGTCTCCGTACCGTCAAGACCCAGGGACTCGGCATTCTGCCCGTCCAGGAATACCAGAGGAGCTACGCCCATTCCCACCAGGTTACTCCGGTGAATCCGCTCAAAGCTTTCCGCGATCACCGCTTTTACGCCCAGCAGGAATGTACCTTTCGCCGCCCAGTCGCGCGAGGAGCCCGAACCGTATTCTTTTCCCGCCAGTACAATGAGGGGCGTATCGTCCTTTTTATAGGCCATGGCCGTTTCGTACACCGTGTTCACTTCGCCGGTAGGGAAATACGTACTGAAGCCGCCTTCCCTGTCGGTAATTTTATTCCGGATACGCACGTTCGCGAAAGTACCGCGCATCATCACCTCATGGTTCCCCCGCCTCGAACCGTAGGAGTTAAAATCCTGCTTCTCCACACCATTCTCTACCAGGTAACGGCCCGCCGCAGTATCTTCCCGGAATGATCCTGCCGGAGAAATATGGTCGGTGGTCACGGAATCCCCCAGGTACAGCAGCACCTTGGCACTTTCGATATCCTTCAAAGGCGCGGATTCTTTTTGCAGGTTTTCAAAGAAAGGCGACTCTTTAATATAGGTAGAATCTTTATCCCATTCGTAATTCTGATCCAGATTCACTTTCAGGTTCTGCCAGTCTTCCGAGCCGTCAAAAATCACATCGTACACCGCTTTGAAGTCTTCGGTAGTCATGCAGGCGGCAATCGTATCCCTTATTTCATCCCGGCTCGGCCAGATATCCCGGAGATACACCGGGTTGCCGTTCGGGTCAAAATCCAGAGGGTCTTCCAGCAAATTCACATCTACCCGTCCCACCAGGGCGTAGGCCACTACCAGCATGGGCGACATCAGAAAGTTCATTTTCACCTGGGGGTGTACCCGGGCTTCAAAGTTGCGGTTACCCGATAACACGGAAGCCACTACCAGCTCGCCCTTGTCTACCGCTTCGGCAATATGCGGAGGCAGAGGGCCCGAGTTCCCGATACAGGAAGTACAGCCATAACCTACGGTATGAAAACGAAGCGCCTCCAGGTCGGTATTCAGTCCAGAGCGCTCCAGGTAGCTCGTGACCACCTTTGATCCGGGCGCCAGAGAGGTTTTCACCCACGACTTGGTACGTAACCCTTTCATTACGGCGTTCCGTGCCAGTAAGCCCGCGCCGACCATCACCGCCGGGTTTGACGTATTGGTACAGCTCGTGATGGCCGCAATCACAATACTACCGTCACTTAACACAAATTCCTTATTTTTATGCTTGATCCGTACGGCATGCATCGATTCTTTCTCCACTTCGTAGGGCGTAGGCGCGTTCACCGGCACTTTCCCAAACGTGAATTCAGTACCTGAGCCTCCGTCAGCCAGCCAGGCCGACTCGCGGCGGTCATGCACCGGGTGGTACGACCGGGAATATTCCTTATCCAGCAGGAGTTCAAACTGCCGGGCCAGGTCTTTCACCACAATTTTATCCTGGGGACGTTTCGGTCCTGAAACCGTAGGTTCAAGGGTAGACAGGTCAAATTCCACCACCGAAGAATAGCGAATCGTTTCATTGCCCGTACGCCATAGGAGGTTCTCCTTGCAATAGGCCTCCACAATGCGTACCTCTTCTTCGGTACGGTTGGTCTGATGCATGTACTGCAAAGTGCGGTCATCAATCGGGAAATAGGTAACGGTACAACCGAATTCGGGCGACATGTTGGAAATGGTGGCCCGGTCGGTCACCGAAAGATTGTCTAGCCCGTCTCCGAACACCTCCACAAATTTACCTACCACACCCTTGTCTCTCAGCACTTTGGTAATAGACAATACCATATCGGTGGCGGTACAATGTTCCGGGATATTCCCGGTTAATTTCAGGCCGATCACTTCCGGACAGGTAAAGAAGATAGGCTGGCCCAGCATGGCCGCTTCGGCCTCTATGCCTCCTACTCCCCATCCGATCACGCCGATACCGTTCACCATAGGGGTATGGGAATCCGTTCCTACCAGGGAATCCGGGGAAAGCCACCCGTCGCGCCGGATAATCCCCTTGGCCAGGTATTCCAGGTTCACCTGGTGGCAGATACCCAGACCGGGAGGCACCACCGTAAAGTTATTCAAGCCGTTCTGTGCCCATTTCAGCAACTCGTACCGCTCTGCGTTTCGTTCGTATTCCACTTCCACGTTCCTGTCGTAGGCATAATCCGTTCCGTAATAATCTACCTGCACCGAGTGGTCAATCACCAGGTCTACCGGGATAGCGGGATTGATCTTTTGCCCGTCTTTGCCGTGGCGTACATATTCGGCCCGGAGTGAAGCCATGTCTACTACCGCCGGCACCCCGGTAAAATCCTGCATAAGTATACGTGCGGGTTTAAACGGAATATCCTTTTCTACGGCCTCGGGCGACCAATGCAGCAGGGTATCCACATGCTCGTCTGTAATGCTGAAGCCGTCATAATTCCGGAGTACGTTTTCCAATAATATACGAATGCTGAAAGGAAGCTGGTCTACCTGACCGCCCGGCAAATCCCGGAGACTACTATACCGATACGTTTTGTCACCCACCACAAGTTCACGCACTGATTTCGATTTTTCCATAAGATGAATTAGTTTATTTTGCCCGTATTTTTATTCGCGTTGAAATATAAATAATGTAGCGTAAAATAGCCATCGGAAGTCGTAAAATTCTTCCGTATCCTGTCTTCCCGCCCCTTAATTAGTAAAAAGTGTTAATATACGTAATTTGTTTCAAAAATCATTCTCTTTGCAAAAGAATTCCGAAGGGAAAGGAAATAATAGAAAAAATAATGTGACATTCACGCCGCATACGCTATTTTTGAGAAAAGAAAGTGGTTATGGCGAAGAAGAAAAAAGAACAGGCGGAATTACCCAAAGTACATAAGGAATTGAAGGGGTTTGATGTCCGGATCAATTCATTCGGCGAGATTCAGATGTCGTACGACATTGAAAAGTTGAATGATTTCCTGAACGATAAGATTGACGATAAGAAACTAAAACACCTGAAAGATGAAAAGTCACCGGATTGATTACCAGATCCACGGCGAGGACATACAGATTGTAGAAGTAGAGCTTGACCCAAATGAAACCGTGATCGCAGAAGCGGGGGGCATGCTGTTTATGGAAGACGGAATCCAGTTTGAAACCAAGCTGGGCGACGGTTCCCAGACGGGCCAGGGCTTCCTGGGAAAGGTTTTCCAGGCCGGCAGCCGCCTCCTGACCGGGGAGTCTTTGTTCATGACCCATTTCACCAACCGTTCCCACACCAAAAGAAAAGTAGCTTTTTCGGCGCCCTATCCCGGCACGATCCGCCCGGTAGACCTTTCACAGATCTACCAGAATACGTTGATTGTACAAAAGGACTCGTTTCTCTGTGCCGCGTTGGGAACGAGTATCAATATTCATTTTAACCGGAGGTTTGGCAGCGGACTGTTCGGAGGGGAAGGCTTTATCCTTCAGAAAATCCAGGGCGACGGCATGCTTTTTATTCACTCAGGCGGCGTGGTGCTGGAGCGAACCCTTCAAAACGAGACGCTCCGGATAGACACAGGCTGTGTGGTGGCGTTTGAGCCTCAAATCCAGTTTGACATCCAGGCCGCGGGCAATCTCAAGTCCATGATTTTTGGGGGCGAAGGCATGTTCCTGGCTACCCTTAGCGGAACCGGGAAAGTATGGATACAATCTCTCCCCATTTCTAAATTAGTCCAGCGTTTGTCTTCATCAGGACCGAACAGCCGTAAGGAAGGCGGATCGGTTTTAGGCAAGCTGGGAAATATGTTTGAAGATTAACCTTAAATATATAATACCAATGAACAGACGTCAGTTTATCCAGACCGGAGCAGCGTTTTCTGTCCTTGCCACAGCCGGTTCGGATGCCTTTGCCTTCAAAAAACAGAAAGATTTCGGATGCCAGTTGTACAGTGTCCGCGATAAAATGCCCAAAGACCCCCTGGGTACCATGCGGGCTTTGGCTTCTATGGGGTACACGCAGTTTGAATCGTACTCCAAAGACCCCTACTGGGGCATGAACGCAGCCGAAGCCAAACGTTTTTTAAAGGAAATCGGTGTAGATATGGTCAGCACCCACATGGGTGTACCCGACATCAACGAAGCTGCGGTAGAAAAGGCCAGGGAAGTAGGTTTAAAATACCTTATCAGCCCGTATATCGGCCCCCAAAAATCGTTGGACGAATGGAAAAAACGGGCCGACGAATTTAACAAAGCCGGAGAACTTTGTAAAAAATACGGTTTGAAGTTTGGTTATCATAACCATGGCTATTCTTTTGAAACCAAAGACGGCATCAAGGGCCAGGATGTGCTCCTGGAAAACACGGACCCTAAACTGGTGATTTTTGAACTGGATATTTACTGGGCGGAGGTGACCGGAGAAGACAGTATCCGTCACTTCCAGAAGCACGCGGGCCGTTACGAACTTTGCCACGTTAAACAAATGATCAAGCGCGATCCCAAGCCTGAGCAGGGAGCGCTCACCGGAGGCCTTCTCGACTTCTCCTCCATCCTGAAAGCGGCGAAAAAAAGCGGAGTGAAGTATTTCCTGGTAGAGCAGGAACATTACCTCGTAGACTCCCTGGATGCCATGAAGGAAAATGCGACCTACATGAAAAAACTGAAGCTCTGATAAGACTTCACTTTTACTGACTACGTCTGCTTGCACAGACGTAGTCATTCCCACACTTACCGTAAAAACCTCTTTCGCACAGCATGAAAAAGATACTTTTCTTTCTTCGGGACCACCTGGAGATTACCACCCGTGAAGCCAAAAGCACCCTGGCTTTTCTCGCTTCTGCCCTCCTTTCTCTCGGTATTTATTTTAGTATTGACTTCTCCACCCGCTCTAAGTATGCCCGGTATACGGTCACAAAATATGCCGCTGAATCGCCGGTTATGTCCGAAGAAGTTACGGAACCCGCTCCCAAATTCCGGTTTGATCCCAATACGGCATCGCGCGATGAGCTCCTCCGCCTGGGTATCGCCCCCCGTGTGGCTTCTACCATTTTGAATTACCGGGAAAAGGGAGGAAAGTTCCGTTACCGCGAAGATCTTCGGAAAATGTATTCCCTGAAACCTGAAGTCTATGCCGGATTAGAAGCCTGGATTGACCTTCCGGAAAAACCGGCTTCGTCTCCTGTTCAGCGGAAAAAGACGAAATCTCCACCCCCTAAAGCGCCCGCCCAGTCTATCACGTTCGATATCAACACCGCGGATACCACCCAGCTCAAACAGCTGAAAGGGATAGGCCCTGCTTTCTCGGCCCGGATCGTCCGCTTTCGTGACGCCCTGGGCGGGTTTCATTCCCTGGAGCAACTGGACGAAACCTATGGCATTTCTCCCGAAGCACTTGCGGCGCTCAAAAAAGCCGCTTTTATCGGATCTCCTGTAAAGACCATCCCGGTGAATACCGCAGAAGTCTTCCGCCATCCCTACATCAAACCCTACCAGGTCAAAGCGCTTCTGGAGTACAGGAAACAGCACGGTCCATTCCATTCCATCGCCGATCTGCGCAAAATTAAACTCCTTGACGAAGAAACTATACAAAAAATGGCGCCATATCTCAGCTTTTAGATATATTTACCCTTACAATATAGCCCAAAGGCCGCCATGAGTCTCCGGCTATACGCTAAAATGCAGACCTATGAATACCTATACCGGAAACATCGTCAATCTCTTTGACAAAACCGTCTTTTCAGGAACGGTGACTGTACACGAGGGGAAAATATTTGATATCAGGAAGACCGGGGAAGAAGATACCCGGCTCTCCTATTTTCTTCCCGGCTTTATAGACGCCCATGTACACATTGAAAGTTCTTTGCTACCGCCCAGCCAATTCGGGCGCATGGCGGTGGTGCACGGTACCGTAGGAACGGTATCCGACCCTCATGAGATCGCGAATGTAAACGGCATAAACGGGGTGCGCTACATGATAGAGAACGGGGAAACCATTCCTTTTAAATTCTTTTTCGGTGCGCCTTCCTGCGTACCGGCCACCCGCTTTGAAACGGCGGGTGCCGAGATTACGGCGGTGGATATCGACCGTCTGCTGGCGGATGAACGGGTTTTGTACCTGGCGGAAATGATGAATTTCCCCGGAGCGATTCACGAAGATCCGGAAGTAATGGAAAAGCTGGCCCTGGCCCGGAAATACCGTAAACCCGTAGACGGACACGCCCCGGGCCTGAGGGGCGACGCCGCGAAAACCTACTTTGCACGCGGAATCAGCACAGATCATGAATGTTTTACCCTGGAAGAAGCAAGGGAAAAATTGAAGCTCGGGGTTCAAATTCTTATTCGGGAAGGTAGCGCCGCCCGGAATTTTGACGCGCTGATCCCCCTTGCCGTAGAACATGCCCACCGCATGATGTTTTGTTCCGATGATAAGCACCCGGATGAACTGCTGATTGGGCATATCAACCTGCTGGTCAAAAGGGCCATAGCCGCAGGAGTAGACCGTTTTGATGCCCTGCGTATGGCTTCTGTTAATCCAGTCAGACATTATAACCTCCCCGTAGGACTGCTCCGGGAAGGCGAATGGGCCGATTTTATTGAAGTAGATAACCTGGATAACCTGGACATCCGGGCTACCTACATTAATGGACGCAAAGTGGCCGAAAACGGAAAGACCCTGATCCAGGCGCCGAAGGCCGGCCTGATCAACCGTTTTTCCACCTCCCCCGTAACGGAAAACGCACTGGCGGTGGATCCGGACACGAGTCGGCTTCAGGCCATACAGGTGCTTGACGGACAGCTCATTACTGAAAAGTATCTTATTCCTATAGAAGAGGGAATTCCCTCTGAAGTGCAGAAAATCGTGGTATACAACCGCTATCAGCAGGCGCCTCCGGCGGTGGCCTATATCCGGGGCTTCGGATTGAAACAGGGGGCTTTGGCCTCTTCCGTAGCCCATGATTCCCATAATATTGTGGCCACCGGCACCGATGACGCCTCCATTGCCGAAGCCATTAACCTCATTGTGAAAGAAGGAGGGGGCCTCTCGGCCGTTTCAAAAGACCGGAAAATGATCCTTTCTCTTCCCATCGCCGGTTTGATGAGTGAACAAGACGGTTACCAGGTAGCCGGGGAATACACCGGAATCGACCGTTTTGCCCGGGAAGTGTTGGAATGCCCCCTTCGTTCGCCTTTTATGAGCCTTTCCTTCATGGCGCTTTTGGTCATTCCTTCCCTCAAATTAAGCGACAAAGGATTATTTGATGGGGATACGTTTCAATTTACCAAGGTGTTTCTCTAGTTCGTACTACTGATGCCCATTCGTCTGACACATTTTTTAGCCCTCCTGATCTTCTGGATATTTCCCCGGCAATCAACGGGACAGGTAGATTCTCTCTTCAAAATAGACCATAGGCTTCATTATGACGCGGTCAGAACCCTTTATTCTGACCTGTTAAGGAGGTACCCGGAAAATGTAGCCGAAAAATTAGCGGAGATGGAAACCCAAAGCCGCCGGGCAGGCCAGGAAATGCTGGCGCGGCATTTCTGGAGTATGCAATACCAACACCGCATTAACCTGCTTCCCGAAAATGATTCACAGCGGGTAGACGTGGCCCGGGAAGCGCTGGAAATCTGTGAAAAGAAAAGGTGGAATGTAATGACGGCCGAGTGGCTCCTGCGACTGGGGGATATCCATTATGCGCTTAACGACTATGGACCGGCCTTCGAGCATTTGCTTCACGGCCATAAACTTTCCAAAGTGCTGGGTTATACCCAATACCCTCACCTGGCGGAGCGACTGATTATGCTGGGCCTCGGACACTATTATTTCGGAGATTATTCGGCAGCCCTGGAATACTTTAAAGAACTGTTAGAGACCGGCGATTCCTATATCGACCATCGGGTTTACCTGAATGCCCTGAATACTTCGGGCTTGTGTTTTCAACAGCTGGCACAACCCGACTCTTCCCTTCATTACTTTACAAAAGCACATGATTATGCCCTGGAAAAGTTGAAGGATACGTCTTACGCTATTTTGATCAACGGAAACAAAGCCGTGGTGTTAAGACAACTCGGGCGTACCGATGAGGCCATCCCCCTGCTTGAGCAGGACTTCCGGCAGAGCCCGCGCTACAACCATCTGGGAAGTGCGGCCAATGCCGCCGTTGAACTGGCCTCCATCTACCTGGAGCGTAACGATTTACGCAGAAGCGAGTTGTACCTGGAGTATGTACACCGGCATTCGAAGGAGGTCAGTCCTAAATACCTGAAAGAGCATTACACCAATATCTCCCGCCTTTATAAGCTGCGGGGTGACCTGTCCCGGGCCTTTGTATACCTGGATTCCGCGGTGATGCTGGACCATCGCCTGACCCAGGACAAAGACGAAAAGATACTTGTACAAGCTAAGCAAAGGGCACAGGTAGAACAACACCTCAGAGAAATTGAACGGATAGAGCAAAACGGAAAAAGGAGGGAAATTTTCAGGAATGTGACCATCTTCGTTCTCCTGGTTACCGGAGCCTCGGTTATACTCCTGTACCGAAAGAGGCTGATAGCTGCTCGTCTGAAAAAGCAACTGGCGGAAGAACAACTCACCCATGCGCGCGAAGCACTTCACGCCTATACCCAGACCCTTATTGAGAAAAACAATATTATCGATGCATTCAAACAGAAAATGGAGCAGGAAAAAGGAAAGCCGGACACGGCCGATCTCAATTCCCTGCTTTCCCATGCCATACTGACACAAGACGACTGGCAGGAGTTTCGGAAGTTATTTGAAAAGGTCTATCCCGGTTATTTTTACAGGATAAAAAAACAATACCCCGACATCACCCAGGCCGACATGCGCCTGTTGTCTCTCGTGAAGCTACGGCTTAGTCCCAAAGACATGGCCATGGTGTTGGGCATCTCAGACGACAGCATCAAGAAGTCGCGTCACCGTCTGCGCCAGCGAATCCGGCTTCCGGAAGACATTGACCTGAAAGACTTTGCCGATTCCATTTGAATTGTCCCCCCTTTTGTCCCCCTCCCGGACACCCCTTTCCGGCATTTCAAGGCCTAAATTTGTTTAACAATCCGACCCGTTAAACAACCCTGACAATGAAAAGAATTACCCTGCCGGTATTTTTTACGGTTTGCCTTTGGTTTTCTATCCCAGTATATGCTTCCCCTTACTACCTGTTTCCGGAGCCTGAACCTGTGCTTAGCATAAGTGTCCAACCTCAAAGCCAGGAAATATGTGAAGGGACACAAGCCTATTTCTTTGTAGAGGCCGAAAGCGACAAAACTTTATCGTATCAGTGGTACAAAAACGATGAACCGATCTCCGGTGCCATTTCCGATACGTACACCCCCCTGGCTACTTATTCGGATCATGAAAGCAGGTACTACGTGATCATCACGGAAGTAGAAGGCGAATCCATGCAAAGCGAGACGGCGGTACTTACCGTGCAGAAAATTCCGGTCGTGCTTTCTCAGCCTGTGGCAGGCGGATTTTGCGGTGAGGGTACGGCCGCCCTGGAGGTCACGGCAGAAAATGCGGGGGGGTATCAATGGCAATTTAACGCATCTTCCAACAGCGGACCTTTTTCCGATCTTGCGGGGGCCACTCTCAGCAGTTATTCCACTCAGGTTGCCGGATACTATCGGGCCAAAATAACGGGTGCCGGTGTGTGTGCTATTGTAGACGATGCCACGGTGTACAGCAACTCCGCTCCCATAGAAGCGTATCAACCCGTAGCTATTGACGTACCTTTGCCCGCTTCTTCCAGCGCCTGCGAGGGTATACCCCTTACTTTCACCATTACCGCTTCCGGCACGATCACCGCCTACCGGTGGTTTAAAAATGATGTCCTGATTCCCGGGGAGCAGTCCAACACGCTGGAGGTCACGGCTGAAGAGGATGACTCCGTTTACCGGGTAGAGGTGGAAGGCCCTTGCGGCACCGTATCCGGTTCCACGGTATTGCAGGTATATCTTACCCCTGTGATCACCAGCCAGCCGGTGGATACCGAAGCCTGTGCGGGAGAAGACGCTACGTTAACCGTAGCTGTAGCTCAGAGCAATTTATACGATTTCCAGTGGTACAGATGGGAAGGTGCCACACCCATTTCGATTCCGGGAGCCACGGGCAGTAGCCTTACCTTGCCTGATGTTACCGAAGACGATGCGATGTCTTATTTCGTCGATATCTGGCACAAGGAATGCCCGACCCATAATGTAGCCTCCCATACCGTCTCCCTCACGGTGCATACCCCTATCGATCTCGCCATGCAACCTGAGCTGATGCCCGTCTGCGAAGGCGGACAGGCCAGCCTCTATGTCGTCGCTACGGGTAGCATCACCGGATACCGGTGGTACAAAGACGGTGCAGTGATCATTACCACCTCCGAAAACGAATATGCCTTCCCCGTCGCGCTGGCCGACAACGACGCTACCTTACAGGTAGAAGTGCTGGGTCCCTGCGGAAACGTCATGAGCGACCTTCTCACCCTCAGCGTTCAGCCCCGACCCATCATCACCGTTCAGCCCACTGACGCGGAGATTTGCCAGGGAGAAACCCATACTTTCACACCCGCGGCGTTGAATGCCGGTTCTTACCAATGGACATACAACTCGGGCAGCGGGGACGACGAATACTTCCCCTCCGCAGACGGTTCTTTGAACGCTACGCATGCGGGCAGCTATACCCTTAGTGCCTACGGCGCGGGACTGGCCTGCTCCGACGAAAGGGCGGTGAGCCATACGGTTACACTTACGGTGCACACTCCTGTCAGTATCACCGCTCCTCCCGAACTGATGCCCGCCTGCGAAGGCGGACACGCCACGCTCTATCTCGCCGCCGCGGGTAGCGTAACCGGATACCGGTGGTACAAAAATGGTGTTGTAGTGGCCACCACAAGTGAAAACGAATATGGTTTCCCCGTCACCCTGGCCGACAACGGCGCTACCGTCCAGGTAGAAGTGCTAGGTCCCTGCGGGAACGTCATGAGCGAGCCGCTCAACCTCAGCGTGTCTCCTCAACCCGTCATCACCGTTCAGCCCGCCAGCGCATCGATCTGCCTGGGAGAAACCCATACCTTCACGCCTCAGGTGCTGCATGCCGAATCCTATGAATGGACATTCAATTCCGGTAGCGGTGAAGATCAATATTTCCCTTCCGCAGACGGTTCTCTGAACGCTACGCAGGCGGGTAGCTATACCCTTACTGCGTACGGCGCGGGGCTCGCCTGTTCGGATGAAACCGTAAGCAGCAATACGGTTACGTTGACGGTGAATGTGCCGGTGGCCATCACCGCCCA
>JBEBRS010000072.1:0-13131 GCA_040394705.1 Leadbetterella byssophila | reverse complement strand
GTCTCATAATATATTGAATTAGAGCATTTTGTAATTTTTATACACATGAAAAAAATACTGTTCTTACTCTTTGCCCTTTGGTTCTCGGCCGCTCATGCCCAGTTTACCCCGGGTGAAATCTGGGCCGACAATAACGGGGTGCATATCAATGCCCACGGGGGCGGGATCCTGTACCAAAACGGCACCTATTACTGGTATGGAGAAATCAAGGGAAACAATTCCCGGGCTGAAGTAGGCGTAAGCGTCTATTCTTCAAAAGACCTGTATAACTGGAAAAACGAAGGAGTAGCCCTGAAGGTGAGTGAAGATCCAGAATCGGAGATCACAAAAGGATGTGTGATAGAACGCCCGAAGGTGATCTACAACGAGAAAACAAAGAAATACGTGATGTGGTTTCACCTCGAACTGAAGGGGAAGGGATACGAAGCCGCTCGTACGGGTCTGGCCGTCAGCGACAGTCCTACCGGCCCGTTTGCGTATAAAAAATCGTTACGTCCCAATGCCGGCATCTGGCCGCAGAATTTTGAGGAGGCATGGAAAAAGCCCCTGCCGGGCCAGGATACCCTGAAATGGTGGACACCCGACTGGTACAAAGCAGTAAGAGAGGGCCTTTTTGTGCGCCGGGATTTTGAAGGCGGACAAATGGCGCGCGACATGACCCTGTACGTGGATGAAGACGGCACCGCCTACCACATCTATTCCGCCGAAGAAAACCTGACCCTGAACATCGCCGAACTAAGCGACGACTACCAGAGCTTTACCGGGAAGTACGTGACCCTGGCCCCGGCGGGGCACAATGAAGCACCGGCTATTTTCAAACAAGACGGCTGGTATTATCTCATCACCTCGGGTTGCACGGGGTGGGATCCGAACGCCGCCCGCTCTTTCCGCTCAAAATCAGTGCTGGGGCCCTGGGAGCAATTGAAAAACCCCTGTGTGGGCGAAGGCGCCGACCTCACCTTCCATTCCCAAAGCACCTTCATATTGCCCGTAGCGGGAAAGAAGAACGCTTTTATTTTTATGGCCGACCGCTGGAAGCCGAAAAACCACATCGATGGGCGCTACATCTGGTTGCCCGTGAAAGTGGTGAACGGACAGCCCGTAATTGAATGGATGGATAAGTGGGATCTGGGGATGTTCGATTGAACTACATCAACTTTGGTTTTAACCTCTTGCATGCAGTCATGATTACAGTATGCATTTCTTGTTTGATCACAGTAAAGGGAATACTACCCGCTAATGAGTTTGGGGAGTGAGGCGACCCGATTCGTATCTTTACTGATGTCAAAATAGCTCTTTAGAAAGAGCGAAAAATTCATAGATTGCTTTTTATATTTAACAAATTTATACAATATTGCTTTTTGTAGACAGCAAAAATTAAATATATTGCTTTTTGATGATATCAAAAATTCTTATATTTGCTTTTTATAAAGAGCAATATGGAAGAATTGGTATTGGAGTTTCAGATAAAAATTGCCCGGGTATCCTCCAGATGGCAACGCTATCTCCTCACGCAGATGGATCTGAGTAACCGCCTGATTGCGGTAAAAGGTGCGCGCGGATCAGGGAAAACTACCTTGCTTTTACAATTGGCCAAGCTTCATTTACCGCTGAAATCCGCACTTTACATTAGCCTGGATCATGTCTATTTTTATGACAATAAGCTGTATGATTTAGCAAAGCGTTTTACGCAATTCGGGGGTACACATTTATTGCTCGATGAAGTACACAAATACCCCAACTGGTCAAGAGAGATCAAGTTGATTTATGATAATTTTCCGGAGCTCAGCGTGATCTTCACCTCTTCTTCCATGCTTGAAATCTATAAATCAGAGTCAGATTTAAGCCGGAGAGCCGTTTCCTACTATTTGAAAGAGTTGTCTTTCAGGGAGTTTCTTATGTTTGAAACCCAAAAAGAATTTCCAGCCTATTCCTTTCCGGAGATTTTGAATGATCATCAGGGCATTGCCACCGGCATTCTCCAGGAAATACGACCTTTGCCATTGTTTGAGAAGTATCTGAAGACAGGGGCTTACCCTTATTATAAGGAAAATGAAAGTTCGTATTTTCAAAAGCTGCAGCATACCATTAATCTGATCATTGAAATAGACATCAATGCGGTGGAAGACGTCAATTATGATACTTTGCTTAAGCTGAAGAAATTGCTCATCACCGTGGCTTCCAGTGCGCCGTTTACGCCCAACATCACCAAACTGAGCACGAAAATCGGGGTTTCCCGCAACACCCTGGTACAGTGCATTAAGATGCTGGAGCGGGCCGGATTACTCCATGCGGCGTACAAAGACAGTTCAGGGATCGGCGTACTCACCAAACCCGAGAAGCTGTTCCTCAACAATACCAACCTGATGTATGCTTTGGCCATGGGAAACACCAATATCGGGAATGTCCGGGAAACGTTTTTCCTGAACCAGTTCAAAGGTCTGCATGAAATAAACCTGGCGGAAACGGCCGATTTTGTAATCGACCAAACTTATACGTTTGAGATTGGAGGCAAAAATAAAGGGAAGAAACAGATAGCCGGGGTAAAAGATGCCTACTTAGCCAAAGACGATATCGAAATCGGTTTTGGTCATATCATTCCGGTCTGGCTCTTCGGGTGGATGTATTAAACCTTTTGGATTTTGCGCCGAAGTACATAATCCAGCAGCAACAGTACGCTCATACCCAGTACCGAAAGTGCGTATACAGGGGGAATATTCAGAGCGGGCAAAGCAGAAAACTTTTGGGCAACGGTTCCAAAAGAAGACTCGGGCTGGCTGATGAAAGCTCCGATAATCCCGACCGCAGCTACCAAAACAGCGATGGCTACCCGGCTCCATAAGCTCAGCAGCGGTTGAGGTGCAGCCGAAATCTTCTGCATCACTTCCGCTGCGAAATCAACCCCGGCCTTGTCGGCAGGCATGCGCTGAAGAAGTTGCTCCAATGCCGCTTTCCGTACCGTTTCCGCTGCTGCTTCGGCATGCACATTTTGCATCACCGCAGATAAAAAATCAGCGGCGGGTTTGTCCGTTGCCGGGGTTTCCCTGAGTATTTTCTCCAGCTTATTCATGTGTATATTTTAGTTCCGAGTTCCGAGTTCCGAGTATCGAGTATCGAGTATCGAGTTCCGAGTTCATAGCGGTGAAATTGAAACTCGTTCACTACGTATGCAATAAAAACCGTAAACGTTCCTGTAAAGTTTTCCTGGCCCTGAATAACTTTACTTTGATGTTGACTTCCGTTAGTCCGCTAATATCGGCGATTTCTTTCACGGAACAGTCGTTCATGTAAAACAAAGTAATCAAAAGGCTTTCAGTGGGCGGCAGGGCATCGACAGCCTTCTTGACCAGTTCACTTTGTTCTTCCGCCATTAACTTCCGGACGGGCGTGTCACTGTGTACCTGTTTCTCATAATCCACCGCCTCCATTTTTAAGAAGCGTTTTTGGTGTGTTTTGTCGATCGCCGACCGGTACATCACCGTATAAAGCCAGGTGGAGAATTTCGAACGGCCTTCAAACCGGTGAATCTGCTGGTAGGCTTTCACGAAACCCTCCTGGGCTGCATCTTCGGCATCGCCGGAGTTTTTCAGGATTTTAAAGGCAATGGTATAAGCCATATCCTGATATTTATCCACCAGGAAGCGGAAAGATGCGGTATCCCCCTTTTTTACTCTTTCCACATACATCAGGTCTTCGTGCATTCAAAACGTTAGGTTGGGGGTATGACAGCACAAAGGTGGGAATAGTTACACGGAAAGGAAATATTTTTTTCCGTGGGAATCTGTGAGAAACCCGCAGGTGTTCGCATTTTATCTAACCGCATCTAAAATCTAACTTCTAATATCTAACATCTAATCCCACTAAGAAAATTGAACACCCCCTGTAACTTTTTCTTTCCGCCCCCTGTCTTATCCTCAAAAATTAAATAATTATGGGACCAGGAGAAACTTTTATTGTACTTATTTTGGGAATTACCATCTTAGGGTACGTATTTTTTACCGCCAGACACCGGGAGAGGATGTCGATCATTGACAAGGGCGTTGACCCGTCGCTCTTTGTTTCTAAAGGCAAGACCAGCACTTTTTTTACGCTTAAGTTGGGAATGCTTGCAGTAGGGGTGTCATTAGGTATTATCGTCGCCCTCATTCTTGATAAAATATTTGAGGATCTTCCTGTAGAGCCTGTTGTTATTGCCATGATTCTACTGTTCGGAGGGGTAAGCCTGATCGTAAATTTCACGGTAGAATCTAAAATCATTGCAAAATCTAAAAAGGAGGCGGAGTAAGATGCCTTTGAAAATTCGCACAAAATATATTTTGCCAAATACCTTGCATTACAAAGTACCTTGCGTACATTTGTGTTTAGAAACTATTACTTAAATTAAAGCTATCAGCTATCAGCTATCAGCTATCAGCTATCAGCTATCAGCTATCAGCTATCAGCTAACACGTAAACAAAATGAAAAAGCTATTACTGACATTAATGCTTTTTGCAGGATTTTTTATGTCCTATGCCCAGCAAAAAGAATTCGAAATCAAGGGGGTGATCATTGATTCCACAGCAGGAAAACCTCTGGAATTTATAACCATAAGTCTGCTTAAAGATCAGAAGGCCCTGAAAGGCGACTACACCAAATCCGACGGGTCTTTTGTTTTTTCCGGACTAACTCCCGCCCGTTATGAGGTGCAGATTACCGCAGTGGGTTATCAGGCGCTAACCCTCGCAGCGGATATCACCACGCGTTCGGTAGATCTGGGAAAGATCACGCTCCGTGAAAACAGCGCCAGCCTGCAGGAAGTCAAAATCACCGCGGCAAAGCCCATTGTGCAGCAGGAAGCAGACCGGATCATTTATGACACCCAGGCCGATCCGGAAAGCAAGATTTTTAACGTGCTGTATATGATGCGAAAAGTGCCCTATTTGTCGCTGGATGCCGACGAAAATATCTTGCTGAAAGGAAACGGAGATTTTAAAATACTGATCAACGGCCGTCCGTCCGGCATGATTGAAAGGAACTATAAAGACATTCTCCGGAGTATGCCGGCCTCTTCTGTACAGCGCATTGAAGTGATTACCACGCCGCCCTCAAAATACGATGCCGAAGGACTGGCGGGCATTATCAATATCATCACCAATAAGCGGATGGACAACGGCTATACCGGCAATCTGAATACCAGTTGGCGGTTTCCGGTGGGCGGACCGGGCGTAGGAGGATCACTTTCAGCGCGACTGGGCAAGTGGGGGCTTTCTGCTTTTGGCGGGGCAAGCGAACATGTTTCACCTGATGTGGCCTTCGTCAATACCCGGTCTACTTTCAGGGAAAACTCAACGATGACCGAACAGCGGGGCGCCAACAGGTCGGAGAGCAATAACGCCTATCTGGGCTTGGAAATCAGTTACGATATCGACAGCCTGAACCTGGTTTCAGGTCAGGTGAATATGAACGCTAACCGGAACAAAGGCCTGGGCAGCCAGACTTCACAGCTGAAAAGCAACGTAGATCAATTTTACCGGCTGGAGAACCGCGGGGAAGGGGAAGGCCGCGGCCGGGATGTGTCGCTCAATTACCAACGGGGCTTCAAAGCCGACAAAAACCGTCTGCTGACCTTTTCGTATCGGTATTTTGGTTTTAAGAACGACCAACAGAACACCATCGGCATCACAGAACGACTGAATTATGAGGTGCCCGATTACCGCCAGGAAAATCACGCGCGGTTTTCAGAACAGACCGTACAGGCCGACTTTATTTATCCTTCACAGAAACTAACGGTGGAAACAGGACTGAAAGCCATCTTTCGGGACAATGAGAGTAATTTTGAATACCTGAACCGGGTGTCAGATACTGGTGAGTATCAGAAAGAGGATGATAACCATTATCGGAATTCCCAGGCTATTTACGGGGTGTACAATACCCTGAGGTACAAGCACAAAGTGTGGGATGTACGGGCAGGATTCAGGGTGGAACAAACGGTGCTGGATGCCGATTTTATCTCTACAAATTCTCAGATCCGACAAAATTATTTTAATGTAATTCCTACAGTGGCCATAGGCCGGAAAGCGGGCAAAGGAAATCTCAGTCTCAGCTACACGCAGCGCATTCAGCGCCCGGGTATTTACCAGCTGAATCCCTTTGTAGACCGCACCAACCCCTACTTTGAGCGTACCGGCAATCCCGACCTAAGACCGGCCGCTATGAACGATATCAACTTATCCTACAGCTGGGCCAAAAAGACTTCGGTGAATGTGGCGGTGGGTCATGTGTTTATTAAAAATATGATTTTCCCGGTAGTGGTCTTTGATCCCGCTACGGGAATCTCCCGGTCTTCCTACGGAAATGTGGGGAAGGCCCGCCTGCTGCCCACGGTTAACCTCAATGTCAATCATCCGTTTTCAAAAAATTGGAATCTCAGCGTGAACAGCCGCATGGCTTATGGTATGACAGAGGGAATAATCAATAATGAACTGGTAAAAAATCAGGGTCTGATGTACGGAGCGTACGTTTCTTCAGGCTACCGTTTGGAAAAAAACTGGCGCCTCAATGCCAGTCTCAATTTCAACGGACCGGGCATGAATATTCAGGACCGTACAAACATGATGCTGTTTTCTTCCCTTAGCGTTAGCAAAGATGTGATCAAAGACGTGCTTTCGTTTTCCGCTTCAATGAATAATCCTTTCAATAAGTACCGGAATAGTACACGGGACAGCTTTGGGCCGGACTTTGAACAGTATTACGAGCGGCGCGACTACTTCAGGTCGTTTCAGTTTAGCCTGAATTATAAATTCGGGAAGCTGAAAAATCCGGTGCGCAAGGCTACCAGAAGCATCCGGAACGATGATGTACAGAATTCCGGGCAATAAAAACGGGTGGGGGCGTAGCACGCTACGCCCCTACAGGTTCATTTAAACCGCACATCCACCACCTTCACGGTTTGGGGCGGCATTTCCGAGCGGCCCTCCAGATCGGCCTGGTCTGAGCGTTGCACATAAAGGCTTAGAATCTGCTGTTCTTTCCATAATTCGGTGTCAAAACTGGGTTCCCATGAGCCCACGTGATCGGGTAGGAGGTCTTTGATTTTCCACCGGTTGCGGCGAAGGTTTTTGTTGATGGCCAAAGAAACCTTACTTCCCCGTTCTTCGTCTCTGAAAATAATTATCGCGCCGTTTTTCCAGGCACCTACCACCTGGGGCCGGGAAATAGGAATACGCTTGGTGCCCACTCCGCTCAGGCTGAAAGGCGTTTTTCTGAAACCCAGGTTCTGCGATTTCCAGGTACCGTTCAGGTTATAAATCAGGCGGTACTGGGGCACATCAGACGTTTGATCCCGCCAGTAAGTAGCAATAAACGGCCGGCCTTTTGCATCGGCAAACATGGCGGTTTGGTTGATCAGCTCGCTGCCCTGGGGGATCCGGTAAACGTATTCGGAGTTGGCGGCCGTAATGGGCAGAGTGTACTTTTCCCCGGTTGATTTCTCCCAGGTTTTTCCGCCATCACTTGAGCGGGCATAGCACATATCGTGATTGGTGGCTACATCCGGTGTTTCCCGCCATACCCAGGAGATATGAATCACTCCGCGGCTGTCGGTAAAACTCTGCCAGTAGGCATTTCTTTGTCTTTCGCCGTCAATCAGATTGCTGTGCAACTGCACCCATTTTTCGGTGGAAGAATGATATTGGTTAATCACCAGATTTCCTCTGCCGGAGGCGCCGTCGCGGTACATGAAAAGCAGGTTACCGTCTGCCATTTTAAAGAATTCCGGATAGGTGACGTTCTTCTCATTAAGGCCGGTCATAGGCTGTTCAGGCGAGAAATCGAGAGAAAGTGGGGTTTTGCTTCGCGCGTATCGCAAGGGATGACCGTGGTGGCCCCAGGAGATATGCAGGTAACCGGCGCCGTCTGTCATGATGCTTACGGAGCAGTGCGCATCGCGTGCATTGCCGGTAAACCCGCTGTCTTGCACTTCCCATTGGTCGTTGTGGATTTTCCGTTTGCCCACCATCACCCGCCCGGTGGCATCGTAATAGGAAATGAACTGGGTGTCTCCAAAACTAACCAGGGAATTTTTCCGAAAAATGACCGTATTGACGGAGTTTTCGGCCCAGGCTTTCCCCACTTCGGAGGTTTGAATCTGCTGGGCACAGGCAGAGGTGACCAGAAACAGGAGGGTCAAAAGGTTACGCAAAAAGGCTAAATCAAGCATATTAATTAAATCCTGTTTTTTCGATGGGCAATTTTTGGTGAAGCAGTGCGGCAGCATCCGTATCTTCGTATTTTTCAATGAGGGCGGTTAGTTTTTTACGCATTTCGGTGGCCACTTTCCGGTACTTCTTTTGTCCGAAAAGATTATGCATTTCCTTAGGGTCTTTTTTCAGGTCGTACAGTTCCCAGCCCTCTACCCGTTTGTAGAAACGAATGAGTTTGTAGCGGTCATTTCTCACCCCAAAGTGAGGTGAAACCGCATGTTCACCGTTTTCGTAATAATGATAAAAGATGGCATCCCGGCCTTTGGTCTTTTCATTTTGTAATAAAGGAAGGATTGACTCGCCCTGTATGTCTTTCGGAACGGATACACCCGCGGCTTGCAAAAGGGTGGGGGCGAGGTCGATGTTCATCACGAAATCGGTACTGACCGTTCCGGGTTGGATCACGCCGGGGTAGCGCATCACCATTGGAGTTCGGAAGGATTCCTCGTACATCCAGCGTTTGTCAAACCACCCGTGTTCGCCCATATAGAAACCCTGGTCAGACAGGTAAATCACGATGGTATTTTCGGCCAGCTGGTGTTGGTCGAGGTAGTCGAGGGTGCGGCCAATGTTCCGGTCTAGGGAAGCCGCGGTACCGAGATAGTCCCGCATATAGCGTTGGTATTTCCATTCGGCCAGTTCTTTCCCGCTAAGACCGAGGGCGTTGAATTTTTCAAAGATGGGCTGATAATAGGCATGAAATGCCGCCAGTTGGTCCGGATTCATTCGTTTTACCACCCGTTGGCGGAGGGCTTCTTCCTCTGATTCCATTTTCAGGTCATAACCCATAATCAGGTCTTTGCTGATACTCATTTCCTGGAGGGCAGCGGCTTTTCTTCCTTTATAATCGTCGTAAAAAGTTTCGGGAAGGGGGAAGGTCACCTGGTCGAACCGGCGAAAATCGGAAGTGTCGGGCAGCCATACCCGGTGGGTGGCTTTATGGCCGATAAACAGGCAAAAAGGTTTGTCTTTGTCGCGGGCGTCCATCCAGTTTTCGGCCTTGTCTTCGATGATATTGCTCACGTAGCCGGTGAGGGTTTCACGGGTACCGTTGGTGATGAACTCGGGGTTATAGTATTCGCCCTGTCCGGGTAGGATACTGTAGTAATCAAAGCCCTCAGGTTCGTTGCCCAGGTGTTGCTTACCGATCCAGGCGGTTTGGTATCCCCCGGCCTGAAGGTGTTTCACGAAAAGGTCCTGGCCGTGATTAAACACCGAGGTCTCGTTGTCTTTGAACCCGTTTTTGTGGCTGTATTTGCCGGTCAGAATAGCTGCCCGACTGGGTCCGCAGATGGAGTTGTTCACATAGGCGCGATCAAAACGTACCCCTTCACCGGCTATCCGGTCGATGGACGGTGTTTTGGTCAGCGTGCTGCCGTAAGCGCTGATGGTTTGGAATGCGTGGTCATCCGAAATGATGATGACCATATTGGGTTGTTTCTGTTGGGCGTGAGCTGTCAGCCCCTGAAAGAGCATGAACAGCGCAGACAGCGTTTTTGTGAAGGGGTGTACTTTTTTTCTCATAAATATAAAAACTCAGCTCTCAGCCGCTAAAAGCGTGTAAACATATCAAATTCTCCGGCCAGTTCAAACAAACGGTCGTGAAATATGTGGAGGCAGGTAAATCTGAAAAAAATCAGATAAAGTGGTAGTCTTTTCAATAAAATGTGTTAATATTACACGATATTAGAATTCTTCTATTTTTCCTCGTATTATTTCAATAACAGGTTTCTTGAGGAGAATCAGGGACGGTATGGATAGATATTCTGATCAGCAATTGATGGATCTCGTTCGTCAGCACGATGAGGAGGCGTATACCGAAATCTACAAGCGGTATAATGGGGTGCTGTTTGTGCATGCGCTTCGGATGCTGGATAGTGAAGAAGAGGCCAAAGATGTAGTACAGGATCTTTTTGTTGTGCTTTGGCAGAGGCGTGGGGATATAAAGATTCGGGGGAGCTTGTCGGCTTACCTTTACAGCGCAGTGAGAAACCGGATCCTGGATCAGATCTCGCGGTCGCGCACGCATGATCGTTATATACACTCCCTGGCTTCGTTCATTGCAGAGGGAGTGAACGGAACGGATCACTTGGTACGGGAAAAAGAGCTTAGCCAGATCATCGAAAGAGAAGTAGCACTACTGCCCGACCGGATGCAGCATATTTTTCGTTTGAGCAGGAGCAACGAGTTATCGCACAAAGAGATTGCCGAAAAAATGAACCTTTCCGATAAAACCGTGAAAAAGCAGATCAGCAATGCACTGATAATACTTCGTAAAAAACTGGATATCGCTTTTGCAGTGATACTTTTCCTTCTCCACTGACATTTTTCATCAGCATAAAATTTTAGCTGTTAGATAGTAGCGATTAGATTATTCATTACCGGTTTGGTAAAGCGTCAACCGGTGTGTCTAACATCTAACCGCAGCGGCGGCCGCATCTAATATCTAACATCTAATGCCTATTTCACCATTTTAGCATTAATCCCATAAATTTTTTAAAGAATCTACTACCAACTGTCTTCTAATTCGTCTTAGGAAGAAAAAGAGATAAATGGAAAGAGCCGGAGAGCTGTTGGAAAAGTTTCGGAACGGGACACTAACTGAGGCGGAGCGCGTGCTGTTGGAGAGTTGGTATGTTCGCGAAGCGGGAGAAAAGGGACTGACGGCAGACAAGGCGGCAATTGAAGAATATTTGTCTCACCTGACTCCTCCGGGGTTAAAACGAAACCTTGTATGGCGGCGCATGTCCTGGGCGGCTGGCATAGCGATAATACTTTCTTTAGGGATGTACCAGTGGTTTCAGCGGGAAGTGTCTGCGCCGGTTCAGGCAGAGCTACAGAAAGATGCGCTTCCGGGGGCTCAAAGGGCTCGCCTCATTTTGGCTAACGGAGAAAAGATCATACTGGATGAAGTCTCTAGTGGGCAGTTAGCCCGGGAGGGTGAGATTGTTATTGTGAAGATGGGGGAGGGTGAACTGGTTTATAAAGGAAATAGATCCTCCACTTTAGCACATTACAATACCATCGAAACCCCAAAAGCGGGTCAATACAGTGTAACACTCTCTGACGGCACACGTGTGTGGCTGAATGCGGCCTCCTCCATACATTTTCCTACAGGTTTCAGTACGAAAGAACGGGTGGTGGAAGCTACAGGGGAAGTGTACTTTGAGGTAGCCAAAGCCCTTGACGGAAAGAGGAGGATCCCGTTCAGGGTAATATCCGGGGACCAGGTAGTGGAAGTGTTGGGTACACGTTTTAATATCAATAGCTATGCCGATGAAGGTGTTATCAAGACGACACTCCTTGAGGGAAGTATCCAGGTGGGAACTTCCGAAAAGGGAATTGTATTGACGCCGGGCCAGCAGGCGCAGATGTCGGGGGGAAAGGCCTTGAAAGTGAGTAAGGTGAACACTGGACAGGTCATGGCTTGGAAAGAGGGGTATTTCCACTTTGACGGGGTGGGGCTGAAAGAGTTGATGCGTCAGCTTTCGCGGTGGTACGATATGGAAGTGATCTATGAAGGGGATGTGCGCGACCATGAGTTTGTTGGAGAGATTTCCAGAGACACCCGGCTTTCCGGTGTGTTGCGGATCCTGGAAGCGGGCGGAGTACGGTTCCGCGTGGAGGGTAAGAAAATAATTGTAACCGAATAATCAACCTTTTAATATTCTGGCCTATGAGAGAGAGTACGTAGTTTTTTAAAGTCCCCGGGAGTGGCTGTATAGCCTCTGAGCCTGGGTTTTATGGAAATGCAAGGCCTAAAAAAACCGTTCCAGATGCGACCTGAAACGGTTGAAAGTTAAGGCTATCCTGTTCCCGTATCCGGGATAAATACCTATGCAAACAGTAAACATGTTATAACCAAAACCTTACAAAAATATGCAAATTTCTTTACGAAAGAAAGAAGTGTTCATTCGGGCTTCTCTCAAAATATTACTTTTTATGAATTTAACCGCCATTTTCCTGATAATGGGGTGTATGCATGTATCGGCTGCAGTTTTTTCGCAGAAAATAGCCCTGACTGTCAGAAATCAACCGCTTACTCAGGTTTTTAAGACTGTGGAGAAACAAAGCGGCTACAAGTTTTTTTACGATAAGAAAATAGTCAATAATGCCCGAAGAGTAACCCTGGAATTTAAGGAGGGTACCCTCCGGGAATTTATGGATCAGGTGCTTCTGAACCAACCCTTATCGTATGAGATACTGGATAAGACCATTGTGATCAGGGCGGGGGAAAACCGTACAAGGGCTACACACCCGGTAGAGCTTGCTTCGCCTGACCCAGCAGGGCCGGAAGCCGCCCACGCCATCTCGGGCTGGGGGCGGCGTATCCCCAAAACCGTAGGAGAGAAGATCATCGCCATAAAGCCTACAGACATTCAGGTACAGGGCCGGGTAACAGATGCAAATGGCGAGGCCCTGGTAGGAGTGAGTGTAGTGGTGAAGGACGGTATGAAAGGAACAATCACCGATATGGAGGGAAAATTCAGTATAGATATTCCCGATGGAAATGCTGTGCTTGTTTTCTCATTTGTAGGATTTAAGTCTCGGGAAGAGAGACCCGGAAGTAGGAATCACCTAGACATAGTACTGGTACAAGATGAGAATACCTTAGACGAAGTGGTGATTGTGGGTTACGGGACCGAGAAAAAACGGAATGTGACGGGCTCCATTGTATCCATCTCAAATGAGGAGATAAAGGCTTCTCCCGCTACAACCGTATCCAACACCTTAGCCGGCCGCTTACCAGGCCTCATCGCCTCTAACGCCAGCGGAGAACCTGGGTACGATGATGCCAGCATACTAATTAGAGGGATTATCAACACGGGCAACTCTGCTCCTTTAATTGTGATTGATGGTGTACCCGACAGGGCGGGTGGCTTTTCACGT
>JBEBRS010000071.1:0-13341 GCA_040394705.1 Leadbetterella byssophila | reverse complement strand
TCTGAAAATATGATTTCTCTTCGAAAAATAGCATTTGCAATAAGCGGGTTCTTATGGGCAGGAAGCCTTACTGCGCAGGTGAATGATTCGAATACCCCCCTGCATTTGCTTCCACCTGATTATGCGCATCCTTATGGGAAAGCTACGGTAAATTCCATAAAAGCAGATTTAGATCGTGTGTTTAACTATCTCGATGCGGTAACTCCTACACAGGTGGTGGATAAAACCACAGGGAAAGTGTTGGCTCCTTCCGCACCGGGTACAAATGCTACTTTTGCAAAAGGGGATTACCGTCTTTTTAGTTACGAATGGGGCGTGACCTATTCCGGAATGTTGGCAGTAAGTGAAGTCTCAGGTGATAAGCAGTACGAAAATTATACGCAAAAACGGATCAGCTTCCTGGCCGGGCTTGCGGAATATTACCGGAGCAAGACCGGGGTGGAGGCCCAGAAGAATTCTCCCGTAGCCAGTTTGTTGCATCCGCATGCGCTCGATGATGCAGGGGCTTTGTGTATGGCCATGATCAAAGGGATGAATGCGCAAAACGCGAAGCAGCTCAGACCGGCAATTGAGAATTTTATCGATTTTATATTAAACAAAGAATATCGTTTGGCAGACGGCACTTTCGCACGGAACCGTCCCCTGAAAAATACAGTATGGCTGGATGATATGTTCATGAGCGTGCCGGCCATTGCGTATATGGGAAAACTCACGGGGGAGCAAAAATACTTTGACGAAGCCACCCGCCAGGTGAAGCAGTTCAGTAAAAGAATGTTTGATGGTCAGAAGAACATTTTTATTCACGGATGGCTGGAGGAATCGGATATTCAGCCCAAATACCATTGGGGGCGTGCTAACGGGTGGGCCATTATGGCCATTACCGAGCTCCTGACCCTGCTGCCGCAAGACCACAAAGACCGGGCAGAGGTGATGGCGCTTTATCTGAAACATGTGCAGGGCCTGGCGGCTTTGCAGTCGGGCAGCGGCTTCTGGCACCAGTTGCTCGACAGGCAGGATACCTATCTGGAGACCTCCTGTACTGCCATTTTTACCTATTCCATTACCCGGGGCATCAATGAAGGCTGGCTGGATTACGAAGCCTTCGGGCCTATGGTTCTGCTGGCCTGGGAAGCCCTGTCTACTCAGATTACGCCGGAAGGTAGAATTACCGGTACCTGTGTGGGAACGGGTATGGGTTTCGACCCGGCCTTTTATTATTACCGGCCGGTAAACCAGTTTGCAGCCCACAGTTATGGGCCCATGCTGCTGGCTGGTGCTGAGATGATTAAACTCTTAACCAATCACTCTTATGGGATTAATGAAACAGCGGTTCAATTCATTCAGAAATAGTTTATTTCTGGGGATACTGTATTGTAGCGGGCTTTCAGCCCAGCAAAAGCTGAATGAGACTCAGGTCATCGGCACGCATAACAGCTATAAAGTGGCTATAGACGGAGCGGTAATGGACACCCTGAAAACGGTAAACCCGGGATGGGCGGAACGGTTTGATTACAGTCATGAGTCTATTGAGAAGCAGTTATCACGGGGGTTGGCTAACCTGGAACTCGATATTGCTGTAGACCGACAGGGGGGCAAGTATGCTCACCCGGCCTATTATGAGCAATTTAAAGAAAAATATGCGCTACCGGTATATAATAAGGAAAGTGAAATGAATAAGCCTGGATTCAAGGTATTGCATATGCAGGATCTGGACTTTCGTTCGCATTGCGGAACCCTGAGTCAGTGCCTGAATATCCTGAAAGACTGGTCAGATGCCAATCCGGGCCACCATCCTGTATTTATCACCGTAAATGCCAAAGATAAGCCGGCCAATGGCCTGCCTACTCTTCCGGATAAATTCACCCCGGAAGATTTCCGGATGCTGGATCAGCAGATTCTGGAAGAGTTAGGTCGCGATAAGTTGTTGGTGCCTGTCGATGTGAAAGGAAGTTACGCTAGTTTGGAAGAGGCGGTGCTGAACCAGGGATGGCCCGAGCTGCAAAAGGTACGGGGGCACTTTGTTTTTGTACTGGATGAAAAGCGGGAGAAGCGGGAAGCCTATCTCGGGAACGGTAGTAAAACACAGGTTTTCTTTGTGGATTCGCCTGAAGGAGATCCGCATGCCGCTATTATGATAATGAATGATCCGAAAAGGAGTTTTGAGCGGATCTCCACTCTGGTCAAAAAGGGTTATATTATTCGGACCCGTGCGGATGCGGATACGTTTGAGGCTCGCAGAAATGATTTTTCCCGTTTCCAGGCGGCCTGTGAGTCGGGTGCGCAGATTATTACCACCGATTATTATCAAAAGAGTAAGCATTTCAGATCAGATTATTTTATCGAATTCCCGGGCGGAGAATACGTAAGAAGGAACCCCGTGGTGAACCCTGAGTAATGTGCAAACCTTTGCGTAAGAAATTGGAGGTAACTTTTGCAGATGCGCGTTAAAATAGTTTGTATTGTATAGAATTTCAACCTTATAAATATGCTTATCAGTCCTGGAACCATGTTTGGCAAATGTTATGGCCGCTATGCTATTGCCGCCATCAATGTCTTTAACATGGAGCAGGTACTGGGGGTTTTCCGGGGAGCAGAACGGGCCTCATCTCCTGTCATTATTCAAACTACACCTGTGGCTAGGAATTATGCCGGCGCCGGAATGCTTCTGGGCATGATTAGGGAAGCGGCGGCTCTTCACCCGTCTGTGGTCTATGCCGTTCATCTCGATCACGGAAACGAGGAACACATTGAGGCGGCCCTGGGTCAGGGGGGATACACCTCTGTCATGATTGATGCCTCCCATGACCCCCTCGGAGAAAATATCCGTAGAACACGTGAGGTGGTAAGGGCGGCACATGCAGCCGGCTGTGTGGTAGAAGCGGAACTGGGGGTGTTGAGTGGGGTGGAAGACGACCTGGAAGTAGAGGCTTCTCACGCACGTTATACCCAGCCCGATGAGGTGGCGTATTTTGTAAAGGAAACCGACTGCGACAGTTTGGCTATAGCAGTCGGCACCAGTCACGGAGCCTACAAATTTTCAGGTAAGCAAGGGATCCAGTTTGCTATCCTGGAAGAAATTCAAAGAAAAATGCCCGGATATCCCCTGGTATTGCATGGGGGCTCGGCGGTGGACCCGGACGAGATCCGGCGAATCAATGCCTGGGGCGGTGCCATGAAGAAAGGAAGCCGCGGGGTTTCCGACGAAGAGATCACCCAAGCCATACAATACGGTATTTGCAAGATCAATGTGGCTACGGATTTACGGGTGCTGTGGGCCCGGGTACATCGCGAATTCTTCGGCGAAAGTCCCGACCTCTTTGACCCGGTGATTCCCGGCGGCCTGTACATGCGGGAACTCGAAAAGTTTTGTGTCGAAAAATTCGAGAAACTCGGCTCCGCCGGAAAAGCAAAAGAATTTTGAATCAAATGATAATAGTTTTAAATATAGTAGAGCAGATAGGTACTTAATTTTCCTTATCCGGATTTTAGCGTCCGTTTGAGCAAAGCGAAAGAGGACTTTCTAAAATCCAGGTTTTTGCTCTACTTTTTTAAAAAAGTAGAAATGAAAGATACTTTAATTGTAAAACCCAACTCCGGCCAGGCCGACTACCAATACATCACTCCCGAAACGGCCGGCTGGCAACATTTAAGTTTTGCCGCCCGCACCATGAAAAAGGGAGAAACCTGGCAGGCGTATACGGGAAAAAATGAATACGGAATTATCCTTTTGGGAGGAAATTACACCGTCACTTCCAACCGGGGCAGTTGGGCTACGCGCAACGGCCGGAAAGACGTTTTTTCGGGAATTGCCCATACCCTGTACCTGCCCGCGCATACGCAGTTTGAACTTACTGCTGAAAGCGATATTCTTGACATCGCCTACGGCTGGTGCGACACAGAGTTGCAACTCGAGCCCGTTTTTAAAACGCCGGAAGAGGCCGAGATCGAAATTCGGGGCGGCGACAATGCTACCCGCCAGATCAACAGCCTGATTCAGCCCGGCTTTGCGTGCGACCGTTTGGTGGCAGTAGAAGTGTACACGCCTTCCGGCAACTGGAGTTCCTTTCCTGCGCATAAACACGATGAACGAATCACCGATGCCGAAGGAAACCTGTTGGAAGCCTGCCTCGAAGAAACCTATTTTTATAAGATCGATAAACCCAAGGGTTACGCCATCCAGCAGGTATATACCGGTGACCGCAGCCTGGATGTGGTCAACGTGGTACACGATAATGAAGTGGTGCTGGTTCCCAGGGGGTATCACCCGGTAGTGGCCGGACACGGCTACAATGTGTATTATCTGAACTTTTTAGCGGGTTCTGATCAGTCTTTGGCCAATACCCCGGACCCTGATCATGCCTGGATATTCGGAACCTGGAAAGGAGTGGACGAAAGGATACCGATGGTGGGTGAGTAGTTCCGAGTTCCGAGTTCCGAGTAGTGAGTTCCGAGTAGTGAGTAGTGAGCTAAAAGCTGATAGCTGAAGGCTGAAAGCTAAAAAAAGAGATATGAAATATGACATAATCGCCATGGGGCGCTCATCCATTGACCTGTATTCTCAGAATATAGGCGCTGAATTTGTGGATATTAAAGGTTTTGACGCCTTTGTGGGTGGATCGCCTCTGAATATTGTGACCGGCTGCAACCGGCTGGGACTCCGTACCGCTTTGCTGACGGCCGTAGGCGCGGATAAGGTGGGCGATTTTATTCTGAATTTCCTGAAAAAGGAAGGGATAGAGACAAGGTTTATTCCTACTATTCCGGGTGCCAGAAGTAGTGCCGTGGTATTGGGGATTCAGCCGCCCGATACATTTCCTTTAGTTTACTACCGCGATAATGCCGCAGATACCCAGCTTACCATAGATCATGTGGATGCCATTGAAATGAATGAAATTCGGTTGTTTGAGGTTTCCGGAACGGCACTCAGCAGGGAACCGAGCCGGAGTGCGGTATTTCATGCCATGGAAAAAGCCAGGCGAAGCGGTGTGACCACACTGCTGGATATTGATTTTCGCGCAGACCAGTGGAGCGACCTGCGGTCTTTCGGAATCACTGTTCGGGCTCTGCTTCCCCAGATTAAAATTGCCATTGGTACTGAAGAGGAAATCCTTGCGGCTATGTTACAGGATGCGTCCCAGGTAAAAATAGAACACCAGCAAATATCTGCGCCTCAGATCACCGGAAATGTAGAAGACGCCATTCAGAAAATTTTGGATCTGGGAGTGGAAATTTTGCTCGTTAAAAGGGGTTCAGCGGGAGTTTCAATTTATGAAAAGGGCAAAGCGCGGTTAGATACGCCGGGGTTTCCGGTCACGCCCCTGAATGTGCTGGGTGCGGGCGACGCCTTCGCATCCGGATTTATTTACGGTTACCTGAACGGCTGGGATCTCTACAAATCGTGCCGGATGGGCAATGCCAGCGGGGCTCAGGTGGTTTTACAACCGGGCTGCGCCAATTTTATGCCCACGCTGGAAGAGTCGCTGGCCTTTGTGGCGAAACACGGAGGCTTTTGAAGAAGTGCCCTTCGACAGGTCGGGATCACACACTTTTAATATGAACGAAAGATGAAAACCTTAAATAAAACAGAATGAAATTAACAGTAGCCCAGGCGCTGATCCGGTTTCTGGATTGCCAATATACGGAACGAGACGGCGTGGAGCATAAGTTTTTCGCCGGATGTTTCGGTATTTTCGGCCACGGAAATGTCGGTGGAATCGGACAGGCCCTGTTTGAGTATCCCGAATTCCGGTATTACCAGTCGCGCAATGAGCAGGCCATGGTGCATACCGCCGTGGCCTATGCCAAAATGAAGAATAGGCTTTCCGCTTTTGCCTGCACCAGTTCTATAGGCCCGGGCGCCACCAATATGGTCACCGGCGCGGCGCTGGCCACCATTAACCGCCTTCCCGTGCTGCTCTTGCCCGGCGATATTTTCGCCACTCGGCACGTCAACCCGGTTTTGCAACAATTGGAAGACTTTAGTAATGCGGATACCTCCGTGAACGATGCCTTTAAGCCCGTTTCCCGGTTTTGGGACAGGATCAATCGTCCTGAGCAGCTGATTTCGTCCCTTCTGCAGGCCATGCGGGTACTTACTTCCCCGTCTGAAACCGGGGCCGTAACCCTTTGTATGCCCCAGGATGTACAGGCCGAAGTTTATGATTTCCCGGAAGACCTTTTCCGGAAAAGAGTGTGGACCGTGTCACGCCCTCTGCCCGACAGCCTCCTGACCGAGCGGGCCGCAGCCCTCATTCAGAAAGCCCGCAAACCCCTTATCCTGGCCGGTGGCGGGGTGATTTACAGCGAAGCCACCGATGCGCTGAAACGCTTTTCAGAAACTTTCGGGATACCTGTGGCCGAAACCTTCGCGGGTAAGGGCGCTCTGCCTTTTGACTTCCCGTATAACCTGGGCGCTGCCGGCGCTACAGGAACCCAGGGCGCCAATGAACTGGCCGCGGAAGCCGACCTGGTGATCGGTGTGGGTACGCGTTACAGCGACTTTACCACCGCTTCCCAGACCGCCTTCCGGAACCCGGACGTACAATTTATTTCCATCAATATTACCGACTTTGACGCACATAAACAGAGTTCCCTGGCGTTGACGGGCGACGCCCGCGCCACCCTCACCGCCCTCGCAGAAAAATTGCAGGGGTATACTACCGCTTCCGAATTCAAAGCCCGCGCCGCGGCATACAACCGCGACTGGGACGAAAAAGTAGGGGACGCCTACCGGGTGCTGGACCCCGCTTCCTTGTCCCAGGCGGAAGTGATCGGCGCCGTAAACACCTTCGCGGAACCCCGCGATGTGATGGTATGCGCCGCAGGAAGCCTTCCCGGAGACCTTCACAAACTCTGGAGGTGTACCGACCCCAAAAACTTTCACCTGGAATACGGGTATTCGTGCATGGGCTATGAAATAGCAGGCGGATTGGGCGTAAAAATGGCCGACCCGGCAAGAGAAGTCTATGTGATGGTGGGAGACGGCAGCTACCTGATGATGTCGTCAGAAATTGTGACTTCCGTACAGGAAGGACACAAGCTGGTCATCGTACTCATTAACAATCACGGCTATGCCAGCATCGGCGGACTGTCCAAATCGTTGGGAAGCGAAGGTTTCGGTACACAATACCGGTACAGAACCACCGAAAGCGGGCATCTTGACGGCACCACCCTGCCCGTAGACCTGGCGACGAATGCCGAAAGCCTGGGCGCGGTGGTTTTACGGGCCAGTAACGAAGCCACCTTCCTGGAAGCCTTAAAAGAAGCCAAACAGCAGCACCAGACCACCGTAATCTATATAGAGACCCCGCCCGAACGCAAGATGGCAGGGTATGGCCATGCCTGGTGGGAAGTACCGGTATCCGGCGTTTCCGGTAAGGCGGGAATTCAGGAGGCCTATGCACATCAGCAATCCCAGAAAAAAAATCAGCGCTTACACCTTTAACCCTGTTCCCGTTTATGAGTTCATCGTATATGCTAACTGTTTTGACTTTTGTGGGCTTTACCCTTTTTACCGGTGCGTACGCCTTTGTAAAGACCCGAAAGGAAAAACTTCATACCCAGGAAGGGTACTTCCTGGGCGGTCGCAGCCTCACGGGCCTCGTGATTGCCGCCTCCATGATTATGACCAATATTTCTACCGAACACCTGGTAGGAATGAACGGATCCGCCTATAAAAATGGCTTTATTATCGTGGCCTGGGAGGTCACTTCTGCCCTGGCCCTGATTGTGGCCGCCGTATATTTTGTGCCACGTTACCTTAAAATGGGACTGACCACCATTCCCGAATACCTTGAAAAACGGTACGATACCACTACCCGTTCCATGATTTCTCTGTTTCTCCTGGTGTCTTTCGCGGTAACGCTTCTTCCCATTGTACTGTACACCGGAGCCATCAACATTGAAAGTATTTTCAATGTTTCTGAAGTGATGGGCGTCAGCCAGTCCACCGGCCTCTGGATCACCATTCTGGCCGTAGGTGTCATCGGCTCCCTGTACGCCATTTTCGGCGGCCTTAAAGCCGTGGCTTTTTCCGATGTGATCTACGGTTATGGCCTGCTGTTCGGGGGACTGATGATTCCCGTGCTGGCATTGTGGCATATCGGAGACGGGAATCTTGTTTCCGGATTTACCCGGGTGTTTGAAAACAGCCCGGAAAAATTCAATGTTATCGGAAGAGAAGATTCCGTAATGCCTTTCAGTACCCTGTTTACGGGTTTGATTATCAATCAGATCTATTTCTGGTGTATGAACCAGACCATTGTGCAGCGGGTATTGGGCGCCAAGAACCTGGCCGAGGCCCAGAAAGGACTGCTTTATACCGGCCTGGCCAAGATACTCGTGCCCTTTATCATTGTATTGCCGGGGGTGATTGCCTATTATTATTTTGGCGACATGTATTACGATAACCAGGACGGCGTGTATCCTGAACTGGTGAAAAAGGTGTTGCCGGTCGGTTTCCTCGGTCTTTTTGCGGCCGTGATTATGGGGGCGGTGCTGAGTACGTTTAACGCGGTACTGAACAGCGCTTCCACCATTTTCAGTATTGATGTATACAAGAGAATGATCAATAAAGGGGCCAGCGACCGCAGGCTGGTTTTCATGGGACGTATGACCGCTACGGTGTTGGCCGTCACGTCTATCCTGGCTGCCCCTTTCGTAGCCAATGCGCCCGAAGGGTTGTTCCAGTTGCTCCAGGAACTGAACGGAATCTTCTTTATTCCTATCGCATCCATTATCCTGGCCGGATTTTTCTTCAAGGGGGTATCGGCTACCGGCGCCAAAGTGAGCCTGCTTACAGGTTTCTTGTTTTATGTCACTTGTATTTATATTCTGCGGGTCGATATTCACTTTATTCATCTCTGGGGCATTGAATTCTTATTGAACCTGGCGGTCATGTTTGCCGTATCGCGCTTCTACCCTCAAACGGAAACGGCTCTTGGGGCTACCCGGGAGGTGGTGGATATGGAAGGATGGAAATATACCCGTCCCTTTGCTATTCTGTTGGTAATTATCACATTGGGTATTTATATATTTTTAGGAAATGTTTAAAATTAATAGTGTTGTATGGAAATATTGAAGAATTATATTAACGGACAATGGAAGGAAAGCCGGGAAACCGCTTACCAGGATGTAGTGAACCCGGCCACCCAGGAAGTGCTGGCCCGCGTGCCTTCGGGGCAAAAAACACCCCTGGATGTAGACGACGCCGTGGCGGCCGCACGGAAAGCATTTGGCGCATGGAGCCAGGTGCCCGTCATGCAGAGGGTACAGCCCTTGTATAAGTTAAAACAACTGCTGGAAGAACACCTCAGTGACCTGGCGGATACCATTACCCAAGAGTGCGGGAAGACCCGTGCCGAATCGTTGGGAGAGTTGCAGAGGGCCATTGAAAACGTGGAGGCGGCCTGTGCTACTCCTCTCCTGATTCAAAGTGAATTTTCAGAGAATATCACGCGGGGCATCGATGAGTTCATGATCCGCCAGCCTCTGGGGGTATGCGCCTGTATTTCTCCGTTTAATTTCCCGGGAATGATCCCCTTCTGGTTTCTGCCTTATGCCATTGCTTGTGGCAACACTTTTGTGCTGAAGCCCTCCGAGAAGGTGCCGTTGACCATGCAGAAAGTTTACGGATTGATCGAAAAAATCGGTCTGCCCGAAGGTGTGGTAAGCCTGGTACACGGTGGAAAAGAAACGGTAGATGCCCTCCTGGATCATCCGGACGTGAAAGCCGTGAGTTTTGTAGGATCTACCCAGATCGCGAAATACGTGTATGCCCGCGGCGCGGCCAGCGGTAAAAGAGTACAGGCCCAGGGCGGAGCGAAGAACCCGGTGGTGGTACTGCCCGATGCCGACCTGGAAGTTTCGGCCAAAGTGATTGCCGATAGCGTATACGGTTGTGCCGGACAGCGTTGCCTGGCAGCCTCTACCGTCATTTCGGTGGGCGATACCAAGGGCGAAATCCGCGATGCCCTGTATGAAACCGCCCGTTCCAGAAGCACGGGTTACGGACTTCTAAGCGAGGTGGAAATGGGTCCCGTAATTACCCGCCAAAGCAAAGCCCGCATTGAAGAACTGATTGGAAAAGGAGTTTCGGAAGGCGCGAACCTGCTGCTGGACGGACGAAACGCGCAAATTGAGGGTTATGAGCACGGAAACTTTATACGGCCTACCATCCTGGAAAATGTGCCCCTAAACGGGGAGATCATCCGTACCGAAATCTTTGGCCCCGTGCTGAGTTTGCTGTCGATGAATACTGTAGATGAGGCCCTGCAATTTATCAACGGGAACCGTTACGGCAATATGGCCTGCATTTTTACCACGAGTGGAGCCAATGCCCGGAAGTTTCGTTCCGAAGCCAACGCGGGGAATATCGGGGTGAATATCGGGGTGGCCGCACCTATGGCCCAGTTTCCTTTCAGCGGCTGGAACGAAAGTTTCTTTGGTGATCTTCACGGACAGGGCCGTCATGCCATCGAGTTCTTTACCCAAACGAAAATCGTGATTGAACGCTGGCCGAAAGAATGGTCCAGGAAATTTTAAAATACATAGCTCACAGCTCAAATAAATACCAATGAATAACATAAAAATCGCGAATGCCCCCTGTTCCTGGGGCGCGTTGGAGTTTGATCTCGAAGCCGAAGCGCCGGGGTATAAACAGGTCATCCGGGAGATAGCGGAGACAGGATATACGGGTACGGAGCTGGGCGACTGGGGGTTTATGCCCACCGATCCCGCCCGGTTGAATGAAGAACTTCGCACCGAAAAACTGGACTTGTTAGGCGCCTTTGTGCCGGTAGACTTTAGCCGGGCAGACCGGCATGAGGAAGGGGTGGAAAGTGCCTTGCGGGTAGCCGGACTGATGCACGAGGCGGGCTTTCCCGACGCCTTCATTGTACTGGCCGATAACAACGGAGCCGTACCCGAAAGAACCCGGAATGCGGGTAGAATCACACCGGAGCAGGGTCTTAGTGGGGCACAATGGGAAGTGTACGCGGCCGGTGTAGAAAAAGTGGCGCGGGCGGTGAAAGAACGCTTCGGGATGCGGTCGGTTTTTCATCATCACTGCGCGGGCTATGTGGAAACACCCGCGGAACTGGAAAAACTGATGCAACTGACGGACCCGGCGCTGCTCGGACTGTGTTTCGATACGGGCCACTATGCTTTCGGGGGGGGAGATCCCCTGGAAGGCCTGGAAAAATGGAAAGAACGCATCTGGCATGTGCATTTCAAGGATTTCAGCGCCCGAGTAGGTGCCGCCGCCCGCGAAAACGGCTGGGATTATTTTGAAGCGGTTAAAAATGGCGTATTTTGTGAACTCGGAAAAGGAGAAGTGGATTTTCCGGCTGCCGTGAAATTCCTGAAAGACACCACCTACCACGGATGGGTCGTGGTGGAGCAAGACGTACTGCCCGGCATGGGAAGCCCTAAAATTTGTGCACTAAATAATCGTAAATATTTGACCGAAACAGGACTATGAAAACATTCAAATTGGGTCTGATAGGCTTCGGCCGCATCGGGAAGATCCACTTTTATAACATTCAGCAAAGAATTACCGAGGCGGAGATCCTGATGGTGGCCGATCCCGGCACGGATTTATCCGGTATCGGTGTAGCTACCGGAACACCCGACGATATCCTGAATCACCCGGAAATTGATGCGGTGATCGTATGTTCACCCACCGATACCCATGCCGACTTTGTAGAAAAGTGCGCCGCACAAGGCAAACATATTTTCTGTGAAAAGCCCCTCGACCTTTCTCTGGAAAGAATAGTGCGGACCCTGGAGCGGGTAGAAAAGAGCGGGGTAAAGCTCATGCTGGGTTTTAACCGGCGTTTCGATGCCAATTTTCTCAAAATAAAACACCTGGTCACCAACGGCGACGTGGGCAATCCCCACCTCATTAAGATCACCAGCCGCGACCCCGGCCCGCCGCCCCTGAGTTACCTCAAAGAATCGGGTGGGATGTTTCTTGATATGACCATCCATGATTTTGACATGGCCCGTTACATTATGGGCAAGGAAGTAAAGCAGGTTTACGCTTCCGCCGCCGTTTTCTGGGGAGAGGAGATCGCCGCGGCCGGAGACATCGATACCGCCGTAATCACTCTGCGGTTTGAAGACGGCTCCATGGCCGTCATTGACAACAGCCGCAAGGCGGTTTACGGCTACGACCAGCGCCTGGAAGTGTTCGGCTCCAAAGGCATGGTCAACGTAGATAACAACAAACCGGATAACCACTTTTTCTACAACGAAAACGGAGTGCATTCCGCTTTGCCGCTCCACTTTTTCCTGGAAAGATATACCGAATCTTACCTTTACGAGATGCGGGAATTTATGAAGGCCCTGGCGTTGGATCAGGAGGTGGCTGTAGGCGGAAGCGATGCCCTGCAGGCCACGTTGATCGCCCTGGCCGCGAAGAAGTCTATTGTGGAAAACCGGCCGGTAGAGATCGATGAAGTAAGGCCCTGATTTCCCTGTAGCTTTTTGGAATGCCTTAGCGAAGCAAATAACAGAAGCCGCCAGCCTAGGGTTGGCGGCTTTTTCGTATACCTTCACGCTAAACGATAAAAAATTTACGACAAATTTGTCGGAAATAAAATTATGCCTTACCTTTGGCACTACGGTAGCATTTGGAGATAGTTCCCCGGTTTACCTAACGCTCATCGCTCAAAAAAAATGTTTTCAAAAGCCTGCGAGTACGGTATCAGAGCCATCATTTACATCGCTACGGAATCGTTGGAAGACCGTAGGGTAAAGATTGGTGATGTGGCAGACAATACGGGTTCCCCCGAGGCGTTCACCGCCAAGATACTGGGCCTGCTTACGCGACACCGGATCGTGAACTCCCTGAAAGGACCTAACGGGGGCTTTGAAATTGGGCTGAGCCGCATGAAAGAGATACGGTTGAGCGATATCGTGTTCGCCATAGACGGAGACTCGATTTATAACGGGTGCGCGCTGGGACTGAGCGAGTGCAACGCGGCCGAGCCGTGTCCTATGCATGAAAAATTTGTGAAAGTAAGAAATGAACTGAAAAAAATGCTGGAAACCACCAGTATCTATGACCTCGCTACCAAACTCCGGGCAGGCGAGTCCATCTTAATCCGGTAAACATCCTGTCACCGTAATGAAGTAGCTTTAATATATACCAATGAAATCTCCATAAGCCGTTAGATATTAGATATTAGAAATTAGATATTAGACATTAGATATTTGATGTGGACGCCGCTGCAATTAGCTATTAGACACCGGGTGACGCTTCACCGGGTGACGCTTCACCAACTGCCGGCTAGGCGCCCCCAATGAATAAGGTGGTCCGCCACTGCGGCTAACAGCTAA
>JBEBRS010000070.1:0-13454 GCA_040394705.1 Leadbetterella byssophila | reverse complement strand
ATTGGAAATTGCTATTACTTTAGGAAGCATCAGGAAAGTCTTTCGAACTACGAAGTTACTTAAAAATCGGTTAGCCCCCACCGATTTTCTGAAATTTGTATTTACTCCTGGCGATGCCAGTCGGAAATACTTTCCGTAAGGGTGGAATACACCCGCATCAGGTCTTCGTCATCCCGCAAAAAGCCGAGGTGCGCTTCGATGGTGCGCTTATCTCTCCGCAAGGCCGGACCCGTTTGTACTTCGGCCGGGTGCCGGGCTTCCATCATTTTATTGACGGTTTCCGCAATGAGGGGCTTCAATAGTGTAAAATCCTGTCCTTCCGACTCCAGTATTTCTTTGGAGATGGCCCAGAGGTGATTGGTAAAGTTACAGGAAAACACCGCGGAGACGTGGTATACCAGACGCTCGTGCGCATTTACCCTTACTACGGTCTTGGAAAGCTTACGGGCCAGGCCGGTGAGTACGGTTAGTGCATTTTTATCTTCCGACTCTACCAGGACAGGAACCTGTTCAAAGTCGACCGGCACCTCCCGGCTAAACGTTTGCAGGGGATAGAATACGCCGCAGTCTACCCGGTTTCCATGATAGAGGGAGGTGGCACCGTTCAGTACCGACAGCGGGCGGGCACCCGAGGTGTGTACCAGTATAGCTCCGTCAGGAAGCAGAAGTTGGGAGGCCAGGGATTCCAGGGCGTCATCGGAAACACAGAGAAAAAACACCTCCGACTTGCTCCGGGAGAAATCCAGGCTGTTGACCGCCACGGCCGCGTACAGCACATCGGTCAGGGCCGTGGCCTGGCGGATGTCGCGCGCGTAAATCTCATGCACCACTACCTTGGCCCGCTCCAGCGCCTTCGCCAGGTGCCAGGCCACATTGCCCGCTCCAATGATTGTTATTTTCATGTGTATAAAATTTTGCTTTCAGCCTTCAGCTTTCAGCAGTCAGCCGGGCGACGCTTCGCTTATACATTGGTCAGTTGGTGTGCCGGTTTTCTGATAGTGGTGCGCCACCCGGCTGATAGCTGAATGCTCATGGCTATTTCATCTGTATAAATTTTAGCTGTTAGAAATTAGCCGTTAGCTGTTAGCCGCAGTGGCGGACCACCTTATTCATTGGGGGCGCCTAGCCGCCGGTTGGTGAAGCGTCACCCGGTGTGTCTAATATCTAACTTCTAATAGCTAACATCTAATAGCTAACTGCTCATGGAAATTTCATGTGTATAGCTTTGCGCTTTTGCTGTACAAAATTACACTTTTCCCGGAGCCTTGCAAGTGCACTTTATTCCCCTGCAAGATACCGCAAAATCTTAACGGTAGCACCGGTATTGCGTGCCACATACGCTTTTGCCTTTTCTCTCACTGCGTCCAGATCCAAATCAGACAAAACGGGTTCCAGATCTGCTTCCACCGAATGGGCCACCCCTAACTCCAGCAGATCCACCGCCTCCTGAAATTTCTGGTACTTCCGCGGACCAAAAAAAATGGGTACTCCGAAAACCGCCGGTTCGAGGATATTGTGTAAGCCCGTGCGATACCCCCCGCCCACCAACGCATAAGTGGCATAGCGGTAAAGACGCGAAAGCAGGCCAATACTGTCAATATATAACACATTTCCCCCGGGGAAATCCGCTATTTCGGAGTAGCGCCACCCTCCTGTTTCCCCCAGCCAGCCCTCAATTTGTTCCGGCTTGATGTCATGCGGTGCCACAATAAACTTCATTTCCGGGTGGGCGGCTATGAAAGGCCTAAGCACGTCCATGTCTTCAGGCCACACAGAACCTGCCACCAAAACGCGGGGTTTGTCCTGCCCCAGAAAATCCTGTATACCCGGTACTTCTGCGGCATCGTTTGCAGTAGCCAATACCCGGTCAAAACGGGTATCCCCAGCCACTTCCCACTTTTTATACCCTATGCCCTCCAGCAGCCTGGCAGAAGCTTCGTTTTGCACAAAAAGAAAATCGAAACGGTGTAAAATCTTCCGGAAGAAGCCTCCCCAGGGCCGAAAGAAGGCCTGGTTTTGCCGAAAAATAATCGAAATGCCGATCAGGCGCGCGCCCGACTGCTTGATTTCCCGGATCATGTTGGGCCAGAATTCATATTTGACCCACACGGCGATGTCAGGCCGGGCCGCCTGCACAAAAGAACGCGCCCCTTGAGGCGTGTCCAGGGGCAGATAGCAGATAAAATCGGCCAGGGAATAATTTTTCCTCACCTCGTAACCGGAAGGAGAAAAAAAGGTAAGTAATATCCCAAAATCCGGATTTTTCTCCCGGAATGCTTCCAGCACCGGCCGCCCCTGCTCAAACTCACCGAGGGAAGCACAATGAAACCAGATCACTTTTTTTTGCGCGCTTCTCCACCCGGCCAGCGCCTGAACGGTCTCCGGTAAACTCTTCTGGCCTTCCGCCAGGAGCCTTACTTTGCCGCCCAGCCTGCCTGCCAGGGGCAAAAGGGCGGCTACACCTTTCATCAGAATATTGTACACGGTCTTCAACAGCAATCGGATAATGACCGTAAAGTTAACAGCTTTGCCGAAGAAAGGAGCTTATTTTCGCTTTAACATGAAGGGAGAAATGCTCTGGCGCGCCATACCGGGCCCATCAATGCTCAGTTCAAGAAAAGACCAGTCTCTTTCATTAAAATACTCCACCCGGATAGGATGCAAACCGGCCTTCAATAAGATTTGCCCTTCGTGATTGATCTCCTCCCTGTCCTCCTTAATAAGCAACTTCTCATGCACATATACCCGCAGCCGGTCGTCCGCATGACCGGAAAAACGATACAGCCCGGTCTCTTTGACTTCGATAAAACCTTCAAAGGTGATTCCGTAAAACTGCTTGCGGTGGGGCACTTCCGCCGGAGCGATCATCCGCGCGTGCCCGGTCTTGAGCCCGTTCCGCTCATACTGCTCCAGGGGCAGGTTTCTTACTTCCTGCGAGGTGTAGTACGTGTAATTTATGCCTCGCTCCATGTTCCGGTCTTCCACGGAATTATAAGCGGGTTCCCGCAGGAAATCGGCAGAAACTACCGGACTCCGTTCTTTTCCCTTAAATGACGCTGCCTTTAAAGTGAGGGACTTGTCCACTACTAAATTCCCTTGGTACAAAACTGATTTTTCGGTGGGTTCAGAGCCGTCAAGGGTATAACGAATCACCTGGTCTTCGAAAATCGGCTTAAGTTTCACCTCCATTTTCGTTTCAAAAACCCTTTCCGTATTCAGGATTTTCGGACTCGGAGGCTCCGGAAAGTTCACCGATTTTCCCTCGCGGGCCTTGGTCAGCGTAAACTGGTCAAAGAGCATTCCGTTCTCGTCAATAGCCTGGAAATCGAGGCGGTTGTCATGAATGTTGACATAACAAAAATGATGGGTGGTGCGCACCTTCTGGGTGAACCAGGCCCGGGTGGGGGCTGCCTTTTCCAGGCCTCCGCCCGCCCCGCCCGTATTGATGTAAATCACTCCTTTTTCCTGGTTCACCCTTTCCTGGAAAAGCGGCCAGGTTCTTTCATACGTATGAATATGCCCGTAAAAAACCACATCTACATTATACTTTTCGTACAAATAAATCGCATCTTTCAGGTCGGGATCGCCTAAGAGCGATTGCTCCACATGCGTATCGCCAAAATCATTTTCTTCCGACGAGTAAGGTGGATGGTGGTGTACCACAAAGTTCCATAGTTTATCAGACAGGGCCAACTGTTCTTCCAGCCAGATGTACTGATCGCTTCCCTTCACTAAAGGCCGGTTGGTGTCTACCATATAGTACCTGGCATTCCCGTAATCAAAAGTATAGCGGTATTCCGGTTCCGGATTAGACATGTACTGGTAGTAGAAGGCGGCATCGTGTTCATGATTCCCGGGTACGGAAAACAGGGGTATTCTGCTCATAAACGTGTGTGAAGGGGCAAAGAATTCGTCTACCCAGTCGCCTTTCAGATAACCCAGCCCCACCAGATCGCCCGCATGAAGGCCGAAGTTCGGCCGTTCTTTCCAGCCCAGGGTAGAAATTTTTCCCCAGGTGGCCGGGTTACTCTGGGAATCACTGAATACCACGAATGCAAAAGCCTTGTTCTCTTCTACTGCGGTCTTGAAGGTAAGCACCGGGCTTCTGAGGGTATCTCCGGCTTCGGTGATGCTCTCCACCTGGTAAAGGTAGTTGGTTTCCGGCTCCAGTCCCGTAAGATGGATTTCATGCATGGTGCGGTAGCCCGGCATTGTGGCACGAAGGTTCAGGTTGGCCTTCTCGGTATGCCACCCGGGTATGCCGTACAGCACGGTGCTGGTCATGGGGAAATCGGTTTCCCATAAAACGCGCATTTCCGTACGGGTGGAATATTGCAGGTAGGGTTTTACAATAAACTCCACACGCTGGGCAACCAGGGTACCCGAAAGCAGAAAGAAGAGAAAAAAATATTTCATGAGGGTTTGTTCACTATCTGTTTGCCTTAAAAAAATCACCAGGGTTTCCCGGTGCCCTGGATCAGCCAGGATTTTGACCACGCACTGTTTTTACCGTCTGCCTGAGAATAGGCCGTACTTTCAAACCGTTCCATGGCCTCGTTAACATTATCTTTATTAATGTCTATTTCGGTCTGCATATAGTAGAAACGTACGGGAATGGCCTGTCTTTTGGCGTATGGCCCCGGCTTAAGTTCAGGGAAGCCGGTTCTTCTGAAATCAAACCAAGGCTCGGTGGCCGCCGTCCAGCCGGCTATCCATTTCTGTTCAATGATCTGCTTCACGGTTCCGTCAAATTTCACTTTTTCCTGGCCCAGGTATGCATCGTAGTCAGACGCTACACCCCAGGTACTGAGCGAGGCCATGATCCCCGCCTCATAGCGCGAACGGGCGTCTCCGGCAGCCCAGCCCTTCAAAGCAGCCTCCGCCAGAATGAAATTGACTTCTGCGGCAGAAATTAATCTCGCTTTGAGCAGGGGGCCGCTCGCTTTCTTATAAATATCGTTCAGGAAAGACACATGGGGGTTGAACGAGGTTTGTCCCGGTGTAGGATTCAGGTTATACGCCGAAGGTAACGCCGAGAAGCTGGTAGGAAGCCCCACATACTCCGGATCGGTATTGACCTCCTCTGTACCTACTTTATCGGGTGAAAGGTATCTTTTGCCGTTACGGATTTCATCGGTACCTGCCGGCAGGGTGGCATCCACCACCAGCGGAACCTCCACTTTATTGGCAAAAACGCCCAGTCGGGGATCTTTTAATGCCTGAAGAGCCCGTACAAAGGTATCTGCCATCTTAATCCGCCGATAGTTACTGCCGCTGGGGTCCGTTTCCGCATTGGCAGGCCAGGAATTGGCTTCCGAGGTTCCCAGGAAGGCCATGGTGGCATCGTCAGCAGGGGAAAGGATAAGCGGGTACTGGGACGGATTTCCGGTGATCTTCTCAATTCCGGCCCGGGCCACATCCGGCTTTTTAGAGGAAATACGCATATAATAGCGCAAAAGAAGGGAATTGGCGAATTTCCGCCACTTACCCGGATCACCCCCGTAATATACATCTGCCGTACTTACGATGCTGGAATATTCACCGGCAGGTTTTGACAACAGCGTACCCGCCTTCTCCAGGTCGGCAATGATGCCGTCGTAAATCATTTCCTGGGTGTCGTATTTGGGCAGGATATTCTCCGTACCGCCCAGCTCCCCGTTAAGTGCATGCGTATAGGGGGCGTCTCCCCATAAGTCGGTAATAAGCCCGAACATAAACGACTTCATGACCAGGGCCACTCCCTGGTGAAACTCCAGTCCCAGTTCATCTGCCCGGTCAGCCAGCAGCTTATTATTTCTCAGTATATCATAATAACCGCCCCAGCTCTGGTCGGCCCAGTCGTAAGCGTTGTGGCCGCTGGACCATGCATCTTTCTGGGTATGCTGCACCACACCGGCAATGTCCTGGTAACCGAGATTTACGTACAATTTCGCTGCCTCAGTAAGCACCGTGGGCAAGATAAGATTGGGGTTTACCGTTTCCGGCGGCACCCCGTTCGGGTTCAGGTTTACTTCGCTCAGGTCTTCACAGGAAAGAGATGAAATGACCAGCGTAAACAATAGTATTAATCTTTTATTCATTGATTTCATGATCTTTGTCCATTAAAATGTTACACCTAATTTAAAGCCCACAGGAATAACCCATGGCGTGACATTGAAACGTTCAATTCCCTGTTTGAACTGTGTACCGGCCTGTGCTCCCGAAGAGGGCTGGAAAGCCATTTCGGGGTCAATCCCCACTTTGGCGGCATTCCATAGCATGATGTTTCTGCTGTAAACCGAGAAATTGACATTCTGGAGGCCCAGGCGGCTTATCCAGTTCCCGGGAAGATCATACCCCACGGATATTTCCCGTAATTTGATAAACGAAGCATCAAAAGTAGCGGCACGGTTGAAGTCCCAGGGGTAGTTATCCCCGTACGGAATGTATTGGGTGCCTTCATTACCCAGGTTTTCTTTGTACCCGATAATATTGCCCGCATCGTCATAGATCCCGATTACCCCCGGGTTAAACACGGCATACGGATACACTTTCCCGCCGTATTCGAAAGGAAATCCTCCGTATTCGGCGGTAGGCCCACCCACAATATTGAATTTATTGCCGTTGACGATGATCAGCTCATTGGCATTGGCTACCAGGTAATCGCGCAGCTCGTCACCGCTCCTTCCGCCCGGATGGATCAGGTTATCCAGGAAACGCTGGGTTTTCAGATCCGACTCAAAGTAGCGGTAGGTCTGGGAAACAAATTCGCCGCCTTGTCTCCAGTCAAAAAACATGTTCACATTCACCCTTTTGTACCGGATGGCCGTGCGCAGACCGAGGGTAAAGTCAGGATTAAAGTTACCGATCTTATTTCTTGCACTGCTTTGGTTGATGGCCTGCCATGATCCGGACTCGTCCAGTAGCGGCCAGCCGTAATACGGCGAATTCTTGTCCTCCACTACCACCAGCTTGCGGTCGTAAAGATCGCCGATTTCCTCACCCACGTACGTCCAGGCACCTCCCCGCCCCTCAGACCACAGCTGGTAAAGGTCGAGGTCATCGGTAAGTTCCTTGATGATGGTTCTGTTCCGGGCAATGTTGGCATCAAGGTCTATTCTCCAGTCTTTGTTTTCCAGCACGGTGCCGCCCAGGGTAAATTCAATACCCTTGCTTTCCAGCAAGCCCGCATTGATGTTATTCGACGAAAAACCGGAAGAAGAAGGCAGAGTGGTGGGGATAATCTGGTTCCTGTTTTCTACCATGTACCAGGTGAACGACGAACGCAGACGGTTTCTGAACATGGCCAGGTCAATCCCTGCTTCGTAAGAAGTGGCAATCTCCGGTTTCAGATCGGGAAGAAGCAGGTTACCTGATTTACCCAGACGAATGGCACTACCCCAGGCTTCCCAGTTCACCAATACATTGGTAAGGCTGTACGGGTTGGTGTCGTTACCCACCTGGGCCACCCCGCCGCGTAACTTCAGCAGATCCACATTGCGTGCAGATTTCAGCAGCATGTGGTTCAGCAGCAAACTCAAAGATGCCGAAGGATAAAAATAAGACCGGTTAATTTCGGGCAGGGTACTTGACCAGTCGTTACGGGCGGTCAGGTCAAGATATGCCATGTCCTTATAACCGATATTGGCCAGCCCGTAAACGCTGTAAACTACTTTTTTAGAGTGGTAACTGGAAGCCTGCAAATCTTCAGGCGCAATGTTGGCCAGGGTAAACAACCCCGGAATGATCAGGCCTGTTTTATCCCGCGTTTTGTTAATGGCATCAAAGGTTCTGTTCAGCCGGGCATTTCCCCCTCCTGAAACCGAAAACGAGAAATCGGGCAGGTCTTTGGCAAAAGTAGCCAGGAAGTCTGCATTGCGCTCGTAACGCTTGAGGTTGGTCAAACCGTAAGACCCGTTGGGGTCGCCGGTATAACTGTTTCCGATTTTGGTTTCGCGCACCTCACCGTAGGTATCCATCCCGTACCGGCCCATTAAACTGAACTCTTTGGTGATCTGCCAGTCGGCTTTCAGGTTCCCGTAAAAACGATCCCGCGAAAAGGAGTTAAGCACCTCATACGCCAGAAAATAAGGGTTATTGCGGTCTGCGGGCGCTGGTGACAATTGCTGGAGGCCCTCCTGACCCGGCACCCAGTAGTTTTCCAGTTCCCGGATGTCGGTGTGCGGAGAAAGCTTGTACGCCCACTCCAGAGGGTTGGTGCCTCTCTCTCCTGCCGGCCGGTTATTGGAGTTATTCCGGCTCATGTTCAGGTTGGTGCTGATGGAAAAGCGGGGCGAAAGGCGCAGCATACTACTCAGTTCCAGGTTATTTCTGAAAAGGTCTGAGTTCGGGATAATTCCCCGGTTGCTCATATTCGTGTACCCGATACGGTAGGTCAAATTATCCTTTTGGTTGGAGATGGCCAGTCCGTTAGTAGTGGTAATCCCCGTCTGCACAAAATTCTTTACGTTATCCGGGTAAGAAATCAACTCGGTCGGAATAGGGTTCCCGTTCTCATCCCGAGGACTGTTCCACTGAATGGCCTTGTATCCTTTATTCAGCTCCGGACCTACTGCTCCGGCAGAAGGTTCGTCAATCACCATTATTCCGCCCGGGTAGGGGTTGTTATCGGGTGTAAACGGCAAAACTCCGGTGGCAAACTTGGAGTGGACGTCCAGGTAGCGGTAGGGATTATCAAAGACGGTATTGGTAGTCAGTTGCACCGTCATTTTATTCACTCCTGCACCTGTTTTGGTCGTGATCAGCACTACCCCGTTTCCTGCCCGTGAACCGTAAAGGGCTGCCGCACTCGGCCCTTTCAGGATAGAGACACTCTCAATATTATCGGGGTTCAAGTCAGAAATGGCGTTACCGTAATCCACACGGTTATCTGACCCTACCTGGCTCACGTTATTCAGTGTATTTGAAATGGGAACCCCGTCAATCACAAAAAGAGGCTGGTTATCGTTGCTCAGGGAAGTGGCCCCCCGAATGATCATGCTCACGGAAGACCCGGTGGTTCCTGTAGAACTGATGGCTACGCCGGGTACACGGCCGGCTAGCCCGTTTAACACGTTCTCATTCGTAATCCGGCTGAGGTCTCTTCCATCTACCTTACCCACCGAGTAACCCAGGGAGCGCTCCTCCCTTTTGATGCCCAAAGCCGTGACCACCACTTCATTCAGACTCTCCGCTGAAGTGACCATCGAAACAGGAATGATGGTTCTGTTGCCCACGGTCACTTCCTGGGAATCAAACCCAATGAATGAGAAAACCAGTATACTGGTATGGTCTGCTACACTAATTTTGTAGTTTCCCCCCGCATCACTGATGACTCCGCGACCGGCTCCCTTTACCGTCACGTTAACACCGGCAAGCTCCGTACCGTCTTCCGCTACTATTTTCCCGGAAACTACCCTCTCCTGCGCAAAAGAAGTGAAGGTTCCTGAAAACAGCAAGGCACACCACAGGTACAAACACCTGCCCACCGGCCAATTTGTAAAATTCAGATTCATAATGAACAATTTGTTTTGGTTTTCATTTATTGACTATCTGTTGCCTTCCGCGGCAGGAAAATCAAGCTGCGGAGAGCTTCGTATTGTAATAATACGGACAAAGTTTTAAAAAAGACTATTTCCTTGTATGCGCAAAAAACGTAAATTAACCCTCATACTGCGTAAAACAAATTTTGTTAATCGTATATTTTCCTAATTTTAACAATTCCTTAAAACAGAATATCTTAAGCGCCCCCCGGAATCAAAGGCGGACAGGGAAGGTTGTCTTCAATCTTTGACAGATTGCCTCTCCTTAGTTTCGTCAAAAAACCGTAACTTTGCAGCCAATTTTTTGAGCAGAAAATGAAATACCCGGAATACAAATCAGTCAACTACGCGGAAATAGCGGAAGAGATATTAGCTTTTTGGAAAGAGAATAACATCTTCGAGAAATCCATCGAAGTGCGGGAAGGCGCACCCGCTTTCACCTTTTATGAAGGTCCGCCTTCTGCCAACGGCATTCCCGGCATTCACCACGTGATGGCCCGCACCATCAAAGATATTTTCTGCCGCTACAAAACCCTCCGCGGATTCCAGGTCAACCGGAAAGCGGGTTGGGATACGCACGGATTGCCCGTGGAATTGCAGGTAGAAAAAGAACTGGGCATCACCAAAGAAGATATCGGAAAAAAAATCAGCGTAGAAGACTATAACCGCAAATGCCGGGAAGCGGTCATGCGCTTTACCGATATCTGGCGTGACATGACCGACAAAATGGGCTATTGGGTGGATATGGACGACCCCTATGTGACCTATGAAAGCGCTTATATTGAGTCGGTGTGGAGTCTGCTTAAAAAGTTGCACGACAAAGGACTGCTTTACAAAGGGTACACCATTCAGCCCTACTCCCCCGCGGCCGGTACCGGTCTTAGTTCGCATGAACTGAACCAGCCCGGCACCTACAAAGACGTGAAAGACACTTCCCTCACCGCCCAGTTTAAAGCGATCAAAAACGAACGGTCACAGTTTCTTTTTGAGGCCGCAGGCGGCGATAACGTGTACCTCCTGGCCTGGACCACCACTCCCTGGACCCTGCCTTCCAACGCCGCCCTCACGGTAGGTAAAGGCATTGAATACGCCATGGTAAAAACGTTTAATCCGTATACTTTTCTCCCGGTTAACGTTATTCTGGCCAAAGAGCTGATCGGAAAATACCTCAACGAAAAAGGCAGAGACGGGGACTTCGAAGGTTTCGAAACTTCCGATAAAAAAGTACTTCCCTGGAGCATTGTAGCCACCTGGAAGGGAACCCAACTGGAAGGAATTCAATACGAACAGCTCATGCCCTATGTACAGCCTAAATCGGCGGCTTTCCGGGTGATCATCGGTGATTTTGTTACCACGGAAGACGGTACGGGCATTGTGCACACCGCCCCTACTTTTGGCGCAGACGATTACCGGGTAGCCGCCCAAAACGGCATTCCGGCTATTATGGTGGAAGACGAAAACGGCAAAGACGCTCCGCTGGTAGATAAAAAGGGCCGTTTTGTGAAAGAAGTAAGCGACTACGCCCTGGAATACGTGAAGGAGGCCTATTATACCGCAGAGGAACTGGAAGCGGAAAAACAAAAACAAGGCCGTGATAAATACCTTTCGGTAGATGAACGCATTGCCATCCAACTGAAAACGGAAAACAAGGCCTTTAACGTACAGCGGTATGAACACTCTTACCCCCACTGCTGGCGTACCGACAAGCCCGTGCTTTACTATCCCTTGGATTCCTGGTTTATCCGGACCACAGCCGCCAAAGACAAGCTGGTACAACTCAACAAAACCATCAACTGGCAGCCCGAAAGTACCGGGTCAGGGCGTTTCGGCAACTGGCTGGAGAACCTGGTGGACTGGAACCTGAGCCGGAGCCGCTACTGGGGAACTCCCCTGCCCATCTGGAAAAACGAAGACGATGAAATCTGTATCGGAAGTATTGATGAGCTGGTAAGAGGGGTTAAAAATGCCCTGGCCACGGCCGCCCTTTCCACCGAACAAAGAACCAAAAACGAGGCTTTCCTAGAAGCCGCAGCAAATAAAGACGCCCTGGACCTCCACCGCCCTTATGTAGATGAAATCTACCTGGTTTCTTCTACCGGTGCCGTCATGTACCGCGAAACCGACCTCATCGACGTGTGGTTTGATTCCGGCGCCATGCCCTACGCCCAGTGGCATTATCCGTTTGAAAATCAGGAGACATTTAACCGGTCTTTCCCTGCCGATTTTATCTCGGAGGGTGTAGACCAGACCCGGGGCTGGTTTTTTACCCTGCACGCCATTGCCGGCATGCTCTTCGACTCCGTAGCCTTTAAGAACGTGGTTTCTACCGGACTGGTACTCGACAAAAACGGGAATAAGATGTCGAAACGCCTCGGCAATGCTGTTGACCCGTTTGACACCCTATCGAAATACGGTGCCGACCCTACCCGCTGGTACATGATTACCAATGCCGAACCCTGGGATAACCTGCGGTTTAATCTGGACGGCGTGCAGGAGGTGCAGCGCAAGCTGTTTGGTACACTCACGAATACGTACAATTTCTTTGCATTATATGCGAACCTCGACCATTACACTATCGAACAGTTTGACCGGGTACCCCGAGAAAAACTGACTCAGCTCGATCGCTGGATCGTATCCCGTATCTATACCCTGGTGAAAGAGGTAACGGAAGAATTTGATACTTATAACCCCACCAAGGCCGGTCGCCTCATTCAGGACTTTGTGAATGACGATCTTTCAAACTGGTACGTACGCCTCAACAGAAGGCGTTTCTGGCAGGGGGAAATGACCGACGACAAGCGGGCGGCCTACCAGACGCTGCAGCATGCGCTGTGTGCGGTGGCGCAACTCATGGCACCGATTGCGCCTTTCTATGCCGAGTGGCTGTATAAAAACCTCACCGACGGCGTAAGGGCCGAGTCTGTGGAGAAAAATACCCCGTTCCAATACGAATCGGTGCATTTTACCGACTGGCATACGTATGCCCCGGAATGGGTAGATACTGAACTGGAGGAAGCGATGGCCCTGGCGCAAAAGATCTGCTCTATGGTACATGCCCTCCGCAAGAAAAGCGGACTGAAGGTGCGTCAGCCTTTGCAGAAAATCCTGATTCCGGCATTGAACCCCCAGGTAAAAGCCGAGATAGAAAGTGTAAGCCACATCATCCTGAGTGAGGTGAACATCAAGGAAATTGAGTTCATTACCGACGATTCGGGTATTTTGAAGAAAAAGGTCAAGCCCAATTTCAAAACCTTAGGGCCGAAGTTTGGGAAAGACATGAAGGCGGTGGCGGAGGCCATCACCGGCATGGCTCCCGAGGCACTCAAAACCCTGGAGTCAACGGGCGTGGTGTCGGTTTCCGGCTATGACATTGCCCTGGGCGACGTGGAGATTCTCACGGAGGATATCCCCGGCTGGCTGCTGGCGGTGGAAGGCGGTCTTACCGTGGCCCTGGACATTAACGTGACGGAAGACCTGAAACAGGAGGGCATCGCCCGTGATTTTGTGAACCGGGTGCAGAACCTGCGGAAGGACAGTGGCTTTGAGGTCACCGACAAAATCCATATCCGCCTGCAAAATACGGATGAAGAGATCTCCCGCGCGGTACACAAACATTCGGCGTATATCTGCACCGAAGTACAGGCCCTGAAGCTGGAGATTCTGGAAGAAGTAGAGGGCGCCCGTACGGTAGACTTTGACGAGCAGGAAATCCGTGTCAAAATCGAAGTGGTATAAGAAACTGTCTGGCAATCGCTTACAAAAAAAGAAGAAAAAACTCAGGGAAATTTACCCCGCTTATTTTGTAAAATAAAATCGTGCTGCTATCTTTGCACCACCAAAACGGAAACGAGGTCTGAAAGGGCCAAGGGAACGTAAAAAGGTCCGGTAGTTCAGTTGGTTAGAATACATGCCTGTCACGCATGGGGTCGCGGG
>JBEBRS010000069.1:0-13525 GCA_040394705.1 Leadbetterella byssophila | reverse complement strand
TACTTATAGAGCCTCAAAGCTAGCGGATTATTGTTTTAGAATCAATCTAAATTCGAAGAGAAAAGCCTTCTCCGCCCCATATCATTTTCAATATACAACAAAAATATAAAAGAAATACAAAAGATGTACAATGGAGCTGCGGTGCTAGGTTAGTTTTCTCCCCTTTCTTTAGTTTAGTGGAATCAATCAATCTTAAAAATCAGCTATGACAAAGAAATCTCCCTTCAGATGTTTTTATCTTGGCCTCGTAGCGTTCCTTTTGTCGGTTTCCGCCCTTCAGGCGCAGTTGCGCACGGTCAGCGGTACGGTAAGCGATGAAAGTGACGGCTCGGCCTTACCCGGTGTGACCGTAAGTATAAAGAACACCACTACTGCCACCCAAACCAACGCGAACGGCCAGTTTTCCATTTCAGTAAACAGCGACAGCGACATCCTGGTCTTTTCCTTTGTGGGCTTCCGGAAACAGGAGGTGACCGTAGGCACACAGTCGCTGGTAAACATTTCCCTGTCTTTAAGCGACGCCGCCCTGGATGAAGTGGTAGTGGTAGGGTATGGCACCCTGAGACGGCGAGAGGTGACCTCGGCCGTCACTACTGTGAAAGCCCGGGATTTTAACCCCGGCGGCACCCGGTCTCCTCTTGACCTGATCCAGGGAAAAGTAGCCGGCCTTAATATCACCCGCACCCAGGGAAACAACCCCAACTCGTCGGCCGCCATCCAGCTTAGGGGAGTTTCATCGATCAACGGCACCCGAACACCCTTAATTGTGATTGACGGTATTCCAGGCGGCAACCTCGACCTCCTGCAGCAGGACGACATCGAGTCGTTTGATGTCTTAAAAGACGGCTCCGCAGCAGCCATATACGGTACCCGCGCCAATGCCGGGGTAATCCTGATTACCACCAAAAAGGGAAAAGAAGGAGAATCACGCTTCGATTATTCTACTTACGCCCAAAGAGAGTATGTGGATAAAAAACCGGATTATCTGACCGCCTCGGACTTCCGGGACCTGATTTCAAAAGGTCTGATCAATTCATCGGAAGACTTCGGCAACAGCACCGACCTGTATGATGAGCTGATTAACAGGCAGAACACAAGCCAATACCATAATCTTTCAGCCACGGGCGGAACCGCAAAATCAAATTACCGCGCTTCCGTTTATTTCAATGATGCCAACGGCATCGCGAAACAAAACGGAAGAAAGCAGTTCGGCGGACGGATCAACGTAAACCAACGGGGATTGGGAGATCGCCTCACCTTGCAGGCTAACCTGGCCGCCAATTTTAATAAGGCAAATTTGCTGGGCGGACAGTCGGGTGATTTTGAGCAGGCGGTTCAGCGAAACCCTACTGCTCCTTTGGTGAACGAAGACGGGACTTTTGTGGAAACCCAGGCGTACAATAATTACAACCCGCTATCCCGCCTCGCGCACCGGATCAGCGAAAGAGATCAGCAAACTATCTCCGCGGACGCGAAACTGGACTATAAAATTCTGGAAGGACTACACATTAACACATTTGTGTCTTATGTCAGAGACAATTACAATGACCGATACTACCGCTCTACCCGGGACTGGGATCAGCGCCTGAACTCCAGCTATCGGGGCATGGCCTACGCCTCTAAGAGCAACCGCATGGATTACACGAAAACCCTGGAGTCTACCCTCAATTATACCGCCCTGTTTAACGAAAAACATTCGCTTACAGCACTCCTGGGTTACAGTTACCAGTACTACACGGCAGAAGCCTTTAACGTGAACAATAACGGGTTTACTACTGACGGGTTCCTCGACTGGAACCTGGGCGCAGGTGGAGCTATCCAGAATACGGCCCTCCCCCGCCCGGGCCTGGGCAGTAGCAAGGAAGACAACACCCTGGTGGCCTTTTTCGGAAGAGTAAATTACGCCTTTGCCGATAAGTATTTCGCTCAGGCGATTATCCGTAGAGAAGGTTCTTCCCGCTTTGGGGCCAATCATAAATGGGGAAATTTCCCGGCATTTTCTGTCGGATGGCAGCTGGGAGATGAAGCGTTCATCCGGGATATCCAGGCCATCAGCTACCTTAAGCTGAGATTAGGATATGGCGTGACAGGTAACCAGGGAATTCCGAACTACCAATCTATCGTAACCCTGGGAACCGGCGGCGTGTATCCGCAAGACGGGGTGTATTATCAGACTTACGGCCCCGGCCGCAACCCCAATCCTGATCTGAAATGGGAACAAAAACAGGAAATTAACGTGGGACTAGACTTTGGCTTATTCGAAAACCGTATCACGGGGTCTCTAGACGTGTATAACCGAACCACCAAAGACCTATTGCACAATTATAACGCCCAGCAACCGCCCTTTGTTACCGGTAGCATCTTTACCAACGTGGGTTCTATCCGGAACCGGGGGGTAGAATTACAACTTTCTGCCCAAGCCCTCCGGAAAGGAGATTTTGTATGGAATGTAGACTTTACCGGCAATACACAGCACAACAAACTCACGCGGTTGTCAAATGACGTTTTCCAGGCTAACTTTCTTGAATTTTACGGACTGCCCTCTCCCGGTAACCTCGGTAATGCTATCCGCCTGGAAGAGGGCGGAGCAGTAGGTAACTTTTACGGCAAACGCTTTGCCGGCTTTACAGATGAAGGAAAATGGCTGTTTTATAAGGCAGACGGCACCACCGGCATCGCCAGCGAGATCAATAATGACGATCTTACCGTGATCGGAAACGGGGTTCCCAAACTGCACATGGCCCTCAACAATACCTTTATTTATAAAAACTTCGATCTGAGCATTTTCTTCAGAGGTAAATTCGGGTTTGATATCCTGAATACGAAAGAGCTGTATTTCGGAAACAAAAAATGGTTGCCTAATAACCTGCTGAGAAGCGCCATTACAACCCACAACGAGTTGAATGATGATCCCCAGTATTCCGACTACTATATTGAAAAAGGAGATTTCGTAAAACTGGACAACCTGACCCTGGGCTATAACGCACCTATCAAAGACAAACGGTTCGTGAGAAACCTGCGTGTGTATTTGACCGGCCGAAACCTGCTCACCATTACCGGTTATTCCGGAATAGACCCGGAACTGGAAGACACCGGATTTTCCACCGGAGTAGATGGCCGCGGATTTTATCCAAGAACAAAATCATTGACCATCGGGCTAAATGTAGGATTCTAAAGTGAAAAAATCATGAGAAACATAGTTAAAAATAAAATTCAATACTTCGGACTTCTGTTACTGCTGGGGATCTCCAATTCCTGTACCGACCTGGACGAAACGCTTTACAACCAGCTGAATAAAAATAACTTCTATAATAACAAAATAGAAGTAATGCAGGCTGCGCTGCGACCGTTCACCCACATGCAGGCGTGGATGGCCCCTACCGGCCAGAACGGCTACTATTACCATGCCGAGCTTTCGGCTGACCAGCTGGCCTGGCCTCAAAAGGGGCGGCACGGGTATGACGGCGGAGATCATTTCCGTCTGCATTATCATACCTGGACTGCCAACGAGGGTCGGATGCGTTCGGCTTGGAGCCTGATCTGGACGGGCGTTGGGTTCATCAACTCCGCGCTCATGGATCTCGAAGGCCTGGATTATGCCAAACTGGGCATCAACGATGCCGAAAAGAACGCCATCATCGCCGAACTGCGGGTACTCAGAGCTTTTCACTACATGAAAATGATGGAACTGTGGGGCAATATTCCGATCGCCACCAAAGTGGGAGAACCCCTCAACCCCGAGACTCAAAGCCGGGCCCAGGTGTTTGAATTTGTTAAAACCGAACTGGAAACTTTCGTTCCGCAATTGTTACCTTACTCCCAGCCCCTGATTGGCCGGGTTTCTGCTGCCGCCGGCTATGCCATGCTGGCCGAACTGTACATTAACGCGGAGTATTTTGCGGGAAAACCTATGTGGGACGAAGCCATTCAGGCCTGCGACAAGATTATATCGGGACAGGCCGGAGGATTAAACGGCACGCCGAAGTTAGCCGGAGACCTGACTTCCACCTTCAACAATACCAACAAGAATGCTGACGAGGCCCTTTTCCAGTTTGCTTTTAGCCGGCAGGGAGGTTTTACTTTCGGTTGGGGCGGATTTTTCATGGGGTACGACAATATCAAGGAAGTCCTGAACGTGGATTACGGCGGATGGAATGCCTTCGTGGTTATCCCCTCGGCTTTTGACGCCTACAAAGAAAACGACCTGAGAAAGAAAGAGTGGTTTCTGTTCGGCCCTCAATACAAATACGGCACCACCACCCCTGTACTGGGTACGGAAGAATGGAGCGGAAAACCCCTGGTATATGTAAACACCATCCGCCGAGAAAGCGAAGGCGACCTCAGTAGCGAAGGAGAAATGAGCAAAGGCGAAGAAAACAGCGGCGCACGTTTTAATAAATACAAGTCAGGCACGATCAATGACCCTAACTACCAGGAAAATCACTATATCCTGTACCGCCTGACTGAGATTTATTTTTTCAAAGCGGAAGCCCTGATGCGTAAAAACAACGGTACGGCTACTCAAGAGGCGGTAGACCTGGTGAACGCCTCCAAAAAGAGGGCTTTCACCGCGACCGACTGGGCCACCGAGCAATATACCACTACTACGCTCACCCTGGATGAGCTGCTGGCGGAAAGGGGTCGCGAGTTTATTTTTGAAGGAAAGAGAAGAACGGATATCATAAGGTTTGGCCGCTTCACCCACGGCAACTGGTGGGATCACAGGGCAACGAATGATCCGAATAAGGAGATTTTCGCCATACCGCACACCCAACTCGCCACTAACCCTAACCTGAAACAAAATCCGGGATACGAATAATACAGAGCAAAACAGACCTAAGAGAGGCCGGTTCCTGAGAATGTATACAGGGAACCGGCTTCCTTTTTTTGTTTGACATTGAAAGCCCACCCTACGCCATAGCGGTTCTCTATAGAAACTTGCTCAGAACCTGATATTAACTTTTTTAATCGCCCGATATAGGTATCCAGGCTCCTGCCTTTGAAGTAATCTACTCCGCCCCAAAGCTCCTGCAAGACATCGTCTTTCTTAACGAGACGATTGGAGTAGCGGATAAGATACTCCAACACTTCGGCTTCTCTTTTGGTCAACTCCTCTTTTCCTCTCCCGTTCACCGATACGGCCAGTTCATCTCGGTAATAGGTAAGGTCTCCGATCAGAATCCGGGAGGAGACCTCCGTATTTTCAGTATGGGGGCGTTGTCTATAGATGATATTATGTACCCTTAGTAAAAATTCCTCTATATCAAATGGTTTGGTGATATAGTCGCTCGCACCATACCTGAGTCCGCGGATGCGATCATCTTTTTCTGCACGGGCGGTGAGAAAGATAAAGGGTGTTTGAATATTAAGTAACCTGATCTGCTCGGTAAATGTGAAGCCGTTCGCTCCGGGTAGCTCTACATCAATAATGAGGAGATCAAACGCATCGGGAGATTTTGCCAGCAGTTGATACGCCGTATCGGCGCGGGTACAGCGCTCTACCGCAGAGCCGTTAATTTCGAGCAATTGCTTCATTACGGCGCCAAGGTCGTCAGAGTCCTCCAAAAAGAGGATTTTAGGTTTCATGGTCATGGTTTAGTTGTATTTTGTTAGTACAATATTCCTTTTATTCAGCGTGGAATCTCAATCACGAAACGCGAGCCCCGTTCCGGAACACTTTCTACAGATACCTTCCAGCCGTGAGCTTCCACGCACTGTCTGACATAGAAAAGACCCAACCCCAAACCATCCATTCCCTCATCTTTCTTCCTATAGAATTTTTCAAAAATCCTTTGCTGTGTTGAAGGTGCCATTCCGATACCGTTGTCTTTCACCTCCAGTCTGACGCCTGATTCTTCATAGTTCACCGTAAGATCCAGGCGAATATATTCATTCCGGTTATATTTTATTCCGTTTTCTAATAGGTTATTTACTAGTGACGTAAACCAGAACTTGTCGAGCAATACCCCCCTTTCGTCTCCAAATTTAAACAAATTTATCCTAATTTTTGTATTGTTTCCCAGCATAATGGTATAATCCCTAATAATTTCGGTCAAAAGGCCGGAGAATGCTACTGTCTCCAGGTTAAGGGAGGTACGGGTAATAGCCTCACTCTGCAAGACACGGTTAAACAGACTTTTTAACCAAAGGGCATTGCGCTCAATAATCTGGCTGAGTGACCCCGCCTGTTCGGTATCCCCGCTTATTTCCGGATTCTGCATGTTCCGGTTCGCCACCAGAATAGTGGTCAGTGGAGTATTCAGTTCGTGGGTGATATTATTGACAAAGTCCTGCTTTAAATCCGCCAGCTTCTTTTGTCTTGCCCAGTTCCGGAAGGTCAGAAAGAAAAGAAGGACCATAATGGAAATAGAGGACAGGGACAGCAACAACAGAGGCAGCAGGGAATGCAGAATTTCACGGGTACGATAAGGAGAATCTATCCACAGGGAAAATCGGATATAGCAATCGCATTTTTCCTTACTGTCTACATAGATGGTAGTAAACCGGTTGGCTTCAATACACTTTTCCAGGGAGCCGTCAATGATTACTCCGTCTTTGGAAAGTAACCCCTCCCAAAGGGGGGAAGCGGGCATATTCTTACTGTAAAGCGGTATATCGCTATCTTCCAGCTTTAAGCCTATATCCTGAATCGCCACACGGTAAACGGTAGAGGGGCCCAGATTATGTTCCTTAAAGAGGGGAAGCATAAAACTGTCAAGCGTACTCTTTCGCCTCAGCTCCCGGAAGAGGGTATCAAGCGCCCTGTCCGTATAAGCGCCACCCACATCCCCGTTTGTGGCAAATAGGTTTTCCAGGTGGCCATAATTCCGTGCCATAAAACCCGAGAGTATTTTCTCTCCTCCGGGAAAAAGGATGTCACCCTCCAGTTCACTAAGGTATTTCTTGCCCAGCAAGGGTTTAATGAGGGCGTGATAATCGTGATTTTTCCAGGCGTACGTATGATAGGTCATGTAGCACTGGGTGAAAAACAGTACCGCCAGGCTGACAATGGCAATGGCCTTATACCGTGTAAACAGAGAATTCAACTTCCCACAGCATCAATCAATCATCTCAAAACCGCAAAATGGCCTCAATACCTCCGGCACGATAACCCCTTCGGGCGTCTGGTTGTTTTCCAGAATAGCCGCCAGGATGCGGGGCAGGGCCAGGGCCGAGCCGTTGAGGGTATGCAGCAGTTGGGATTTCCCGTCTGCTTTGTACCGCAGTTTCAGGCGGTTGGCCTGGTAGGTCTCAAAGTTGGAGACGGAGCTCACTTCCAGCCAGCGTTCCTGGGCGGCCGAGAATACCTCAAAGTCATAGGTAAGCGCCGAGGTAAAGCTCATGTCTCCTCCGCAAAGCCGGAGGATACGGTAAGGCAGGTTCAGTTTTTCGAGCAAGCCCCGTACATGTCCCATCATTTCTTCCAGGGCGGCATAGGAGTTTTCCGGCGCGGTAATCTGCACAATCTCTACTTTATCAAACTGGTGGAGGCGGTTCAGACCGCGTACATGGGCGCCCCAGCTGCCGGCTTCCCGGCGGAAACAAGGGGTGTACCCTGCATGCTTTACGGGCAGGTCATTCTCGTTCAGGATGACATCCCGGTACATATTGGTGATGGGTACCTCCGCCGTGGGAATAAGGTAGAGGTCGTCTGCCGTGGCATGGTACATCTGGCCTTCCTTGTCAGGAAGCTGGCCGGTGCCAAAGCCGGAGGCGGCATTGATGACCACGGGCGGTTGTACCTCCTGGTAGCCTGCCTTTTCGGCTTCGTTCAGGAAGAAATTGATCAACGCCCTCTGAATCTTCGCTCCCTTTCCTTTATAAAAAGGGAAGCCCGCGCCGCTGACTTTATTGCCCAGCTCAAAATCAATGATATCGTATTTTTTAATCAGTTCCCAATGGGGTAAAGCCCCTTCCTGGAGTACGGGTACCGTACCGCCTTTCTCTACCTCCTCGTTTTCTTCCGGCGTTTTTCCTTCGGGTACGGAGGCATGCGGAAGGTTGGGAAGGGTGACCATCACTTCATGAAGGGTTTCTTCCACCTTTTTTAGGGCGGCTTCGAGTTCCTTTGAAACTTCCTTCAGTCCGGCCGTCTGGGTCTTCAGCTTTTCCGCTTCCTCTTTTTGTCCCGACTTCATCAGGGCGCCGATTTCCCGGGCCAGGCCGTTCGCCTGCGCCAGGGTGGCGTCGAGCCTCGACTGAATATCTTTTCTCTGGTTATCCAGGTCCAGAGCCTGGTTCACTACCAGGGAAGCGTCTTTAAAATGTTTCTTCTCCAGGCCGGCGATGGCCAGGGGAAGATTTTCACGGATCGTATTTAACTGTAACATACGCGCTATTTTTCAAAGGTGAAAAGCCCTTCATTCAAAGCTTCCAGGGCCTGGTTTTTATGTTGGGTGTCTACGAGAATGGATACATTGTGTTCTGAAGCTCCATAGGAGATCATCCGTACCGGAATATCTTTCAGGGCCTCCAGGATACGGATGGCAATGCCCGATTTATCGGCAAAAAACTGTCCTACCACACAGATGATGGTCTGGTTGCGGTCATGCTCCTCCAGGTCGGCAAACTGGCTCAGTTCGGCCGAGATGGCTTCCAGGTAAGCGGAATTGTCGATGGTCACGGCCACCGATACCTCTGAGGTGGTGATCATGTCTACCGGCGTCTTGTATTTCTCAAAAATATCGAATACCCGCTTCAGGAAACCGTAGGCATTAAGCATACGGGTAGAATGGATATAGATGGCAGTGATATCGTCTTTCGCCGCGATGGCGGTGATTTCCGAGCCCCCCTGGGTATGGGCGGAGATGAGCGTACCCGGCGCCTCCGGTTCCATGGTATTTTTAAGCCTTACAGGCACCCCTCTGAGCTTGGCGGGGGTGATGGTATTGGGATGCAGGATTTTCGCCCCGAAATAGGCCAGCTCCGCCGCTTCTTCAAACGTCAGGTAGCGTACGGGAAACGTACGTTTCACCACACGGGGGTCATTATTGTGCATCCCGTCAATGTCGGTCCAGATCTGGATTTCTTCGGCGGTCAGCGCTCCGCCTATGAGCGATGCCGTATAATCTGACCCACCCCGTTTCAGGTTATCAATACCGCCATGGGGGTTGCGGCAGATGAAGCCCTGGGTGACTACCACCTGGTAGGCTTCTTTTTCCTCAAGAATGGCTTTGAGGTCGTTTTCAATTGCCTCAAAAAGCGGCTCCCCGTCTTCATCTATTTTCATGAAATCAAGGGCGTGAATCAGCGTCACGCTGTCGCCCTTCTCCATCAGGTAGGCGGTAAATAACTGGGTGGAAAGAATTTCCCCCTCGGCCACCAGCTCCTTATCCTGCTTTTCGGTAAAGGGCTGCCAGGTGGCCAGTTTAGACATCACATTAAATTCGGCGCTGATGATCTGCCGGCCCCGGTCCAGCCCGTCCGGTGTCTCAAAAAGCGTTTCTATAAAGCTATGGTAATGGGCTCTCAGGTCATCAATCAGCTGGTTGGCCCTAGCCACCTCTTTCGCTTTTAGAGCGCCTCCGATTTCCAGGAGGGCGTTGGTAGTGCCGGAAAGCGCGGAAAGCACTACCAGTTTACGGCTTTCATCGCTGGTCACCAGGTTTCTTATGGACTTCATGCGTTCGGGCTTTCCTACAGAGGTGCCGCCAAATTTCCAAACTTGCATATTCTATTCCGTGTTTAATGTAATCCTACCATTTTGATGGCGGTAATGGCCGCCTCGTCTCCTTTGTTACCGTGGATGCCGCCGGCCCGGTCTACCGCCTGCTGATGGGTATTGGGGGTCAATACCCCAAAGATCACGGGCTTATCGTATTTGAGCGACACCTGGGTCAGTCCCTGTGCTACCGCGTTATTGATGTAGTCGTTATGGCGGGTTTCTCCCTGGATCACGCAGCCTATGGCGATCACGGCGTCAATGTCGGGGCGCCGGGCCATCACCTGGGCGCCGAAACTCAGTTCGTAACTGCCCGGCACATATCTTTTGACGATATTTTGTTCAAGAACGCCGTATTGCAGCAGGGTCTTGACCGCGCCGGCAGCCAGGGCTTCGGTGATGTCTTCGTTCCATTCGGCTACAAGTATAGCAAACTTTTTCCCCGACACATCGGGAAGATTTTCCGTAGAAAAAACACTCAGATTTTTATCTATTGATGCCATATTTCAAGGAATAAAAAAGGGATAAACCATGGCTTATCCCTTCGATCTTATCTTTACTTCAATCTTAGTTTCCGCCAAGCTCCGCTTCCAGCTTCGATTTATACTTCTTCGCCAGTACCGATTCAATAGCCGATGGGTAGTTATCCACCAGATTGGCATAGACCTTCACGGCCTCTCCTTTATTTTCAGCCACCTGGTACGCATTGCCCAGCTTCATCATGTAACCGGGTGTAGCATATTTATTCGGCTTATAATCTGCCGCTTTTTTATAGTAACGGATGGCGTCATCGTTCTTGCCCAGTTCCAGGTAGCTGTCACCAATCAGGGTGTAGGCCCGGGGTTGCAGAACGTCATCTCCGGCCGAAAACTTCTCCAGGCGCGTAATGGCCTCCTCAAACTTCCCTTCTTTCATGAGCGCAATGCCCGCATACAGGTTGGCCAGGTTACCGGCTTTGGTGCTGCTATAATTATCGGCTACGGAGAGCAAACCTTCGTTTCCTCCCTGCCCCTTCAGCGCCTGGGCGGTAGAGTCGGCTTCAAAAGAATACACCGCGTCAAACATGGCCGCCTGTGCTTCTTTCTCCTGGTTTTTGTTCCAGTAATTATATCCGAAAAATCCGGCGACCACCGCGAGCAAAAATACGCCCGCAATCAGCACGGCTTTCTGATTTTTCTCAAAAAAACCTTCTACTTTAAATACTTCTTTTTTCAGCGCTTCCGAATCTTCTATGAGCTCAATACCTGACTTCGCTTTTTTTGCCATTTTAATTGGTTGTCAAAATTTTGGAGTGCAAATTTATAAATTATATTTAGATTTTCATGTATTTAAAGGCATAAAAAATGCCGGAACGAATTCCGGCATTTCTCGGACGTCAGCTAATTCCACCTGCCGACCTCTACCATACAACCAGCTAACCGCTGATTTCTAATATCTAACTTCTAATAGCTAACTTCTAACTTCTAATAGCTAACTTCTAATATCTAACCCCTAACCTACTCTTTCAAAAACGGATAATCTGCCTGAACGTAAATGTCTTCAAAGGCTTCTTCCGGTTTCGGCCAGGGCGATTCTTCCGCGAATTTCACAGCCTCTTCTACCTGTTTTTTTACCCGGGCGTCAATGGCATCCAGTTCTTCCTGGGTAGCAATCTTTTGGGTAAGAATCCGGTCTTTGATCAATTCAATCGGGTCTCTCAGTTTCCATTCCGCTACTTCTTCCTTGGTGCGGTATTTCTGAGGGTCTGACATGGAGTGCCCCCGGTAACGGTAGGTTTTAAACTCCAGGAAGCTGGGCCCTTCTCCTTTTCTGGCTCTTTCCGCGGCGCGGGCCACCGCCTCGTGCACAATCTCCACGTCCATGGCGTCTACTGCCTCGGAAGGAATATCGTACGCCTCGCCCAGGGTGTACAGTTCCCGTACGTTAGAAGTACGGGCTACGGAAGTACCCATGGCGTAACCGTTGTTTTCTACTACAAAAATGGTCGGGATTTTCCAGGTCATGGCCATGTTGAGGGCTTCGTGAAACGCACCCTGCCGAATGGCTCCGTCACCAAAATAACAGATACATACATTATCGGTTCCCTGGTATTTTTCGGCAAAACCTATACCTGCTCCCAAAGGAATCTGGGCGCCCACGATACCGTGCCCTCCCATAAAGCCTACTTCCTTGTCAAAAATGTGCATAGAACCGCCTTTCCCTTTGGTGGTGCCGGTGACTTTTCCGTAAAGCTCCGCCATGATCTTGTTGGGGTCAGTTCCCAGGGCCAGGGGATGGCCGTGATCGCGGTAGGCAGTAATGTATTTATCGCCTTTCTTCAAAGCCGATACAGACCCGGAAGAACAGGCTTCCTGCCCGATATACAAATGGCAAAAACCCCTGATCTTTTGCTGCCCGTACAACTGCCCGGCTTTTTCTTCAAACTTGCGCTGAAGTACCATGGAGTCGTACCAGTAGATATATTGTTCTTTGGAATATTTAACTTTTGCTGCTTCCTTGCTTTTTGCTGCCATAAAAGTAGTTCACTAAAATATTAAAGTACAAAAATAGAGATTCCCGCTTATATTTCCATTGAACTTCCGACTTTAAATTCCGAATTTTGCACATCATGTACCTTCAAAATCTCCGCTTATACCATTTCAGGAACTACGAAGACCGCTTTTTTACGTTTTCGGAAGGACTGAACTGTATTGTGGGGAAAAACGGAAGCGGCAAAACCAACCTCCTCGACGCCGTTTATTTCCTGGCGCTTTCGAAAAGCGCTATCCATAACCAGGACCAGCTGAGCATACGTTTCGGGGAAGATTTTTGTGTAGGAGAAGGAGCATTCCGGTCCGACCGCGAAGAAGTGATTGCCTTTCATCTCCCCCGCCAGGGCAAAAAAACGGTGAGCGCCGACCGAAAAGTGTACGAAAGGCTTTCCGACCATATCGGAAAATACCCCGTGGTCTTGATTGCGCCCAACGACACCGACCTGGTGCGTGACGGCGCCGAAACCCGGAGAAAGCTCTTCGACGGCATCCTTTCTCAGCTTTACCCCGATTACCTTCAAACCTACCTCGTCTATAACAAAGCCCTCGACCAACGCAACAGCCTGCTCAAACAATTCGCTGAACAACAGTTCTTTGATGCCGACCTGCTCCGGATCTATTCCGCGCAGGTGGTTCATGCGGGGAAGGTCATATTCGAATCCCGAAAGCACTTTGTGGAGAAGTTCACCCCTTTCTTCAATACCCACTACGCCGCCCTCTCGGAAAACCGGGAAGCGGTGAGCCTGAACTACCTTTCCGATAACTCATCCCCCGACTTTGAACAACATTTCTATGCCCAGACGGAACGGGACCTCGCCGCTCAGCGCACCACAATGGGCGTGCATAAAGACGACTACGAGTTTTTAATGGACGGGGTGGCGGTGAAGAAGTTTGGTTCCCAGGGACAAAGAAAAAGCTATGTGATGGCCCTGAAGCTGGCCCAGTTCGACTGGATTTACCGTGAAAAGGGGATCAAACCTATCCTCCTCCTGGACGATATTTTCGATAAGCTGGACGACCGCCGCATTGAAAGCCTGATCGCGATGATCCGGGACGGGGCTTTCGGACAGGTGTTTATCACCGATGCCCGGCCGGAGCGCACCGCGGAAATACTGGCGGACGTGGAAGTGAATTTGATCCGGTTGTGAGGGGGTGACGAGTGGTTAGTTCCGAGTGCTTAGTTCCGAGTAGGGAGTAGTGAGTTCCGAGTAGTGAGTTCCGAGTAGTGAGTTCCGAGTAGCGAGTTCCGAGTAGCGAGTAGTGAGTGCTCAGAGTGTCCTTCGACAGCTCGGGGTGACAGTAGCGCAGGCGTTCCCTTTGTCAGGCTGAGCTT